>DASXVS010000040.1 GCA_036504095.1 Armatimonadota bacterium
GGTATTTCTTCTTCAGCATGGAAACCTCTCAAGCGCGAACGTCACTATCTACATTTTACGTCGCGCTCGAACCTGGCATCCATGGTAACCAAAATATTCAAAACACACGCGTTGTGACCCAGCCTGATTTCCTCATTTCCCTGTATCCCGGTTTTCCCCGGCGTCAGTACGTCGGCACGCTGGAGTCGATCTGCTGGCTCCACGCGGTGATGCCGCCGGCGAGGTTCTTGACGTTGGTGTAGCCCAGAGACTTGAGGTAGTCGACGGCCATGCGGCTGCGCCCGCCCAATTTGCAGTGGATCACAACGTCGCCGTCCCGAGGAATCTCGGTATAGCGCTGCGGCAGGTCCCCCAGGGGGATCAAGGTAGACCCTCCAAGGCGCGCGATCTGATACTCACTCGGTTCGCGCACGTCGAACACAATCGTGGGTGTTCCCGCATCCAGCCTCTGCTTCAGTTGCTCGACGGATATCTCGTCTGTCGCCAATGGTTCCTCCTTCGTTTGGTTCAGGTGCGGCACGCCGCAAAACTCGTTATAGTCGATGAGCTCATGGATGGTTGGGTGTTCGCCACAGACCGGGCAGTCCGGGTTTTTGCGGAGCTTGAGCTCGCGAATCTTCATCTCCAGTGCATCGAACAGGGCGAGGCGTCCGACCATCGTGTTGCCCTGCCCGATGATGAGTTTGATCGCTTCGTTGGCCTGGAGGCAACCTACGATGCCCGGCAGGACCCCCAGAACGCCGCCCTCGGCGCAACTCGGCACCAGGCCGGGTGGGGGAGGCTCCGGATACAGGCACCGATAGCATGGGCCCTTCTCCGCCCAGAACACCGAAATCTGCCCGTCAAATCGGAAGATGCTGCCGTATACGTTCGGGATACCGAGCAGTACGCATGCGTCGTTCACCAGGTAGCGCGTCGGGAAATTATCCGTGCCGTCCACGACGACATCGTAATCCCGGATGATCTCCATCGCGTTCTCGCTGGTGAGCGGCTCGTTGTAGGTGTTGATCGTGATGAACGGGTTGATCTGTTGAAGCCGCTGTTTGGCGGCCTCAACTTTCGGGAGCCCAACGTCATCCACGCCGAAGATCACCTGGCGGTGGAGGTTGCTGTCATCCACAACATCGAAATCCACCAGCCCGAGCGTCCCCACGCCAGCGGCGGCGAGGTACAACCCTACTGGCGAGCCGAGGCCGCCCGTACCAACCACGAGGACGCGCGATGCCTTGAGCCGTTTCTGCCCTTCTTCGCCCACCTCCGGCATGATCATGTGCCGGTTGTAACGGCGGTACTCTTCCTGCGAAAACGTGACACGATCGACTGCGGCCGCGTCCACGACATCCGTTCCCCCCGCGATGCTGGGGACGATGACAAGGGTGTCGCCTTCGTTCAACCGCGTCGCCGCGCCCTGCAAGGCGTCGATGTCGTCATCGTTGAGGAAAACCTTCACGAAACGGCGAAGGTTGCCCTCGCGGTCGAAAAACGACTTGCGCAGGTCATCATATTTCGCGACGACCTGTTCCAGCACCGCGCCAACGGTGTGGCCTTCGGCCTGAACGGAATCCTGGTCGTCGGTGTACCGGCGAAGCGGCGCCGGAATGGTGACTGTGACGGACATCGGGGCCTCCTCAAATAAACTTGACTAACACTACATGGATGTTAGGCTTTAATCGTCCATCCGTCAAACACCAGTGCGCCGCGTCCGGTTCCTCAGCCGCCTTTGCGGTGCGAGAGGAACCACGCGCCGAGGTCTTCGGTGCGGTACGCCCTGTCCCACGAATTGTGGTCCACACCCGGGTAAGTCGTGATCTTTGGCGCACCGCCCGCAGCCTTCACGGCGGCAACCAGATCCTGGGTCTCCTTGATCGGCACGACGGAATCGGCCTCGCCATGGAATGCCCACACTGGAGTGTCTTTCAGGGCAGTCCCGAACTCGCTGTCAGGGCCGTTGAAGGCAGGGAGGAGCCCTTTCGGAGTCTCGGTTTGAGGCCACTTGGATCCGCCGTACCCGCAGATGGGCGCGATGGCGGCCCAGAGGTCGGCGTGCCTGGCCCCGATCGCCCACGTTCCGTGTCCGCCCTGCGACAGGCCGGTCAGGTACAGCCGCGAGCCGTCCACCTTGTAGTCCTTGCGCGCGGTCTTCAGCATCTGCATCAGGGCGCCGTCGTATTGCTCCCACGCGTACTTCACGTCCGGCTTCTGCGGGATAATGACGATGAACGGCCACTTCGCGACGTCCAGCATGATGGCGGTCCCGATGCCCTGCATCACCGGCCTCCAGCCATCCGAGCCGCATTCGCCGGCGCCGTGCAGGAACATGATCAGCGGCCACGCCTTGGTGGCGTCGTAGTTTTCGGGGACGTAAACCACGTAGGGGTAGTCTTTCTTGTCAAGCGTGAGTTTCTTGAACAGGAATCCGGTCTCAACCGGCTTTGGCGCGGCGTCGGCCGCGGAAGCGATGGACGCCAGTGCCATGCCGGCGAAAAGGACGGATGTGATGTTGTGCATACGAACCTCCAAAGGAATGAGTGGATTGCGCCATACGAAAAGTATGGCGGCAGATTCCGCGTGCGTCAAAACGTTACGCGGAAAGCGGAGCGTTCTCGAGTATACGCCATAGATACCAGCACCCCAGTGTGCGCCAGGGACGCCAGGGTTCCGCGATCTGGGCCATCGTTTCCGGACCCGGGCGCTCTTCCAGGCCGTACGCCCGCTTGAAGCCCTCGCGGATGCCCAGGTCGGCCACGGGGAGCACGTCCGGTCGGTTGAGATGAAACATGAGGATCATCTCGGCGGTCCACCGCCCTATGCCCTTGACGGCGGTGAGTTCGGTGATGATGTCCTCGTCAGACAGCGCGTCCAGGCGATCCAGCTCCAACCGGCCGTCCAGGATGTGGGCGCAGAGATCGTGGACGTACGCGGCTTTGCCCCACGACAGGCCGCACGCGCGCATGGCGTCAAGTGGCGCCTCGACAACGGATTGTGGCGTCACTTGATCGTTGAACAGGGCCTTGAAACGGCCGAAGATCGTGGCGGCGGCCTTCACGCTCAACTGCTGGCACACGATGGCCTCGACGAGCCCCACGAAGATGTCCGGATCCGGTTGCATCGCGCACGGTGGGTTGGCGGCGATGATCGCCGCCAGGGTGGGATCGACGGCCGTCAGGTGCGCCACACCGTCGCTCCATCTATGTGGGGTTTCAGCCATGGTGGGATGCAAACAGAACACCGAACGCGACGGCGTTGTTCACCGCGTGGGTTGTCATGGACGCGATGAGCGATCCGCTGCGGTGGTATGTCCACGCCAGAAGCATGCCTACCACGAAAAGGTCAATAAAGTTGAGCGGGTCGAGGTGGACGCCCGCGAAGAACAACGCGGACACAACGATGCCAAGCCGCACCCGCCCTGCCGCGGCATATCTGCCGAACAGGAAGCCGCGGAAGAAATACTCCTCGCCCAGCGGCGCGAGCGCCGTCCCCAGAACGAAGATGGCGATTTTGCCCCATAGCGGGAATTCGCGGGCCATCGCCATCGGGCCGTCGATATTCACATATGGGCCCACCACGCGCTCCAGGAACAGCGACCACGCCTCGCCAAACACGAGCGCGACGACCCCCATGCCAGCGCCAAAGAGAATCGATTTGCCGACCGGACCTCGGAAGAACGCCGGCACCGGTTCACCGCCTTCGCGCGTTCGCCGAAGAGCCCACGCGCACGCCAACAGGAATCCGGCTTCCGAAGCGATGAGTGATGCGATAAGGATGGCCGCCGTGACGGGATTTGATGCGAGGCGCGCGAGGAATCCGCTGGCGTCCAATCCTTCGTCCTTGGGTTCGCTGCGAGAGCCCACCACTTCGTAGCCCAGCGCCTTCGCAGGCGCCATTTTGCTGATGGCTTTGCCCGCGGCGATCTGATACTCGATGGAGACGAGATTCCCCCGGCGAACAACCGTGACCGATTGCATGCCGCCTTGCGAGGCAGCCCACCGGCGAAGCGGCGCGTCAGTCGGAGGCATAGACGAGCACCGGAACGTTTGGACGTACCTTGGCGGAGGGTTGAACGCCTCTTGTAGAGACCGGAAATTGAGCGCCACGATGGGAGCGGCCACCACCAGGTTGAGCATCAGCCCGATGAGCAGGGCCACCAGAGTATCGACGATGCTCTCGCCGAGCAGCGTGGAGTTGGAAGGCTTTGCCGGCGCGTCGAAGATGAAGGTGGTTTCCATATCGTCCTCAGGGGTCAGGGGAGGTTAGCGTTGCTCCACGGGCTTGGGTGACGGGTATTCCAGGCTGAAAGTTTCGCCGGGCTTCATGTAATCGTCGCCGAGGCCGCCCAGCGGGTTCCACGCCACCGCATCGGGTATTGACCCTTGGCCCATGCAGTCGCGCCGAACGTGGAGGCGCAGGACCTCGCCGACCACGATGGCGTGGTCCGGCTTCGGCTCGCCAAGGTCCACGATCTTGTATACCCGGCACTCCATGTGAATCGGCGCCTCCGCGATCCGCGGAACGGGCTGGTCGGTCCCCGGCAGGGTGGTGAGGCCGGCGGCGTCTACCTCGCTGCGGTCCCGTGGGTAATCGGCGGCGGTGTGGTGCATCGCCTCGGCCATCTCGACCGACACGCAGTTGATAACGAAATGACCGTGCTCGCGGGCGTTGCGCAGCGTGTCCTTCTCCTCGCCGTTACGTGGGCCGATGCCGAACGCGATGAGCGGCGGCTCCGTGGCTACCCCCATGAAATTGCTGAACGGCGCGGCGTTGACGATTCCGCCCGGTCCGAGTGTGGTGATGAGCGCGATGGGCCGCGGCGAAATGCACGCGCCCATCACGACGCGCGCGACCTCCGGCTCCAGATCGCAAAGGGAAATGTGTTCGTAGTCGGTTTCTGTGAGTGGTTGCATGACGCGTTCATTGTAGCGCTGCCAGAGGGCCGAGGGCTGAGGGCCAAGGGCTGGGAAATGCCAAGCGGAGCGCGGGCGACCCGCCCGCATCCGTTATCCAACCATTTACGGGCGCCGCGTCCGACCATCGACTCGCGAGGGACCAGCTACAAGGACGAAACGATGCCCGCGAGGAGGAGAGGCAGCCTCAGTGCTGACCCCATCGAGTACACAGGGTTGAGGTGGGATGTCCCACTCCAGCAGCCCGCTCAACTCGCCACTGGGGAGAGCGTGTTGGCGTCGCGGGCCAGAAGCCAGCGGCCGTCGGGCTGTTTGCGGTATATGGTGATCCGGTGACCGGCCAGTTTCATTGCTTCTCCGCCGGCACGCGGTGTCACGGACAACGAGTCGCGGCACACTGTGTAGGCGACTTCGCCGACGATCACGACCTCTTCCAACTCGCTGATGCAGCGAATCCGAGATTGCTGGTGGGCGGCCGAGAAGCCGACGGGGAATTCGTTCCGGCCGATCGGTGCTTGGCCCGGAATTAAGAACACGGCATCGTCCGCCATCAGGGCGAGCAAGCGGGCAAGATCGCCGGCGTTGACTGCATCAATCCAAGTGGTGTGCACTTCTCGGATAGCTCGTTCATCAGGTCCCATCTGCAACCTCCATTGCCAAAACCAGTTTGATCCCGCGACAACCAGGGCGTCGGCCTTCGAAGAACAACGGTCTCGATCTTACCCCCTGCTTAGCTACTAAGAGGCTGCCAACGCATTTCAGGGTCGAGGCGTGCGACGACAAAGCTCCACCCAACTCGTCGCTGCCTGTTGGTTCTTACCTACACATACTCGCTAGCTAATCACTACGCGCTCGTGGCAAGATTCCAGGCTGACGACCCCGTGACAAACGTAGTTCGTTTCCGTGAGTGGTTGCCTGACGCGCCAATTGTAGCGCGCGGGGGAGGGCTGAGGGGGCAGGGCTGAGGGCTGTGGGAAAAGGCCGGCGCAGGCCGGGCGCCTCGCTCCGATTGGCTCAGGATGCTGGGGCACGGAATGGCCGGCGCGGAGGCCGGCCCCACATCAGGGTCTCAGGTCTCAGCCGTTTTGCCAGAGCCCTCAGCCCTGCCTCCTCAGCAATACTCGATGGTGACTTCCTTGCGCTGCTCGGTGAGGAAGTCGGCCAGTTCCCTGACCAGGTGCTTGCGGATGCTGATCGATTTGGGCAGGAGCGGGTTCTGGTAATACTCATTGATCTGCTGGCCCACCAGGAAGTGGATGTGGTCGGCGCGCAGCAGATGCGTGGCCAGCAGGGTGGCGGCGTTGCGATCGTTGGGGAGCCGGCTGGGGTTCCCGTCGGCGTCTCGGAGGTACTCCAGCGCCCTGGACATCGTGAGAATGCCTTCGGTGAGAAGGTCGACGCCGGGCAGGCTGCCGATGGGCGGGATGTCCTTGCGCAGGGATTTGAGGTCGGTCTGGACGATGTCGCCCATGTGGTCGGCCACGATATTGGACGTGGTGCCTCCGCAGACGATTTTCGTGCCGTTGAAGGCGAGGAAGCGCTCGACAATGGCGTCATCCTCGGCTTTTTCCAGGGGCGGACCGGTGAAGATCAGCAATCCCTTCTCGGGGCGGACGAAAACGCCGACGAACGTGGCGTCGTCACCGACCTCATCGCGGTAGAGGCTGCGGGTCTTGCCGATTACATCGCGGACCACATCGCGGGCGCACCAGTAGTGGGTGAGCCAGCGCTCCTCGATGTACCTGGCGATATTGTCCCAACCCCAGCCGAAGTTCAGGGCGACGCCCATACCGGCGTAGGGCACGCCGTCCGACATCGCGCCGAGAAAATCGCCCAGTTCAAGTTGTCCCTCGAACATCTTGACCTTGCGGCCGAGGATTTCAACCTCCTGGCGCTCCGTGGGCATGATCTTGCCGTGCCGGAAGTGGAACGTGGGCGGGTTGTCGAAATTGATGACCTTGAACGAGTGGTCCGTGTGGCTGATCTGGATGACGGTGAATGTGGCGTAAGCGATATTGCGCACTTTGCAGGTCGGCAGCGTGCCGATGACCGTGCGCATCACTTCCTCGATGCCCACGTCGGCAGCGAGCATCGTGATGATGATGACCGAGGTGAGCGTGGCAAGGATGTTCGCCTTGACGCCGCTGCCGAGGCCGTCGGAGAGAACGATGATTGTCTTCTCCTCGTCCCGGTGTACCTTCACCTTGTCGCCGCAAAGCGTCTCGTTCCGCTTGTTCAGGCTGGCCTCGAAGATGTCGAGGAAGTGCTCCACGCTACACGACCCCTTCGTCGAGCATCTCGATCACCTTGAGGAGGCTCACCTTGGTCTCCGCGGTCGTCTCCCCCAACAGGCCGGCGATTTCCTGTGCCACCTTCATCTGGTTATCCACCACGCGAGTCACGTTCCGAAGCGCCTGCCGCTTCAGTTCACGCATCTCGTGCTCCTGGCGGCGTTCATGGGTCAGGTCGATCATGATGCAGGCGACGATGCCCTCATCCGTGATGGGGAAGATGACCTGCCTGACGTAGAGGTCGAAGCGGGGATACTCCCGCTCCTCGGCCGCCATGGCGGAGTTGCTCTCCCACACGCTCCGGAAGTCCGACAGGTCATCCATGAACTCCGCGGCATCGTGGCCGATAAGCTCGTCCGCCGTTGCCTTGAACATGGCGCAGAGCGCGGGGTTGACAACCCGGATGACCATCCCGGCGTCGACGACAAGCAGGCCGTTAGGGTCATAGTCCCAGAGCAGTTCCCATAGAGTCTTGTTCATAAGCTTGGTGATGCGCTATCGGAGGAACGGCAGTATCTTGAGGCGAAACTGCCGTTCAACATTGCCGGGGTTCAGGTGTTTGAAGACCCGTTCCCCGAACTTGACGACGATGCCTTCCGTGCAGGGGCCGAGGCAGAAGGCGCCCTTGAGCTCAATGCTATCGGCCAGGCCGTTGTCCTCCAGCAATTGCTGCAGTTTCGGCAGCATATCGTAGACCCCGGCCTGGTGGCAGGCGGAGCCCATACAGAGGAACAGGTCTCGTTTGGTTGGAGCCATAGCGCTTTTCCCAGATGCCTTTGTCACGCCGGCCGCATCACGCTGCCAGCCAGACCTTCAGGTCATCAACGGTCCTGCGGATGTCCTCGCTCTGCTGCGGCCCCGAGATCTCGCGCTCGATGATGAGGTCTCCATCGAAGCCGATCTCCTTGAGGCGCTTGATGAACTCCGGAAATCGCACGGCGCCCAGGCCTGGCCGGACTTCGTTGCCCAGTTCCTGCGGATCGGTGGGATAGAGGCCGTCCTTCACGTGGACGTTGGTCACGTATTTGCCGAATACGTCCAGCGAGTCGATCGGGTTGCCCTTCCCATAGAGGATGAGGTTGGCCGGGTCCAGGTTGACGCCGAGGTTGTCTGTGCCGATGTGCTTGATGGTGCGCAGAAGGACGATGGGGGTCTCCTGCCCGGTTTCAAACCAGAAGCCCAGGCCCAGGTTCTTGCAGTAGTTGGCCACGTCGCGAAGGGCAACAACGACTTCGGCGAATGCGGGGTCGGTAAGGTTCTCCGGGATGAATCCGGCGTGCGTGATGATGGCCGGAGCGCCGCAGGCCGCGGCAAAATCCGCGCCTTTCTTCAGTTGCTTCACGCGCATCGCGCGATAGGCGGGCGGCACGAGGCCAAGCGTGATGGGGCCCTCGGTGAAGTTCCAGGCTGCCGGTCCCGTCCACCCGGCCCACACCGCGCAGACTCGGACGCCTGTGCGCGCCGATTCCGCCTTCACGGTCTCCGCGGCCACCGGGGTCGCCTGTGAGTAGTCCCAGACCCCCAGTTGGCAGACCTTGAGACCGAACTGCTCCACGTGATCGAAACACTTGCCACCATTGCGCAGCGAGTTGAATACGCCGATTTCCATGCGAAGACCCATCCTCCTGAAGCCAGATATGAGCGTGGCGGCATTATACCGTCCACGCTCATAATAGACACCCTTCGAGCGCGGAAAAGGGGCACTGAGCGAGGGCAGCGAGTGATAAGTCCAAATTGGGTATGAAATCAGCGGAGAAACGTGGACCGACCGGACTGCGCATGCCGATCTCCGGACCGGGCGGCGATGTTTCACCGGGAGACTCTAAAGCGAGGAGGAAGGGATGAAGAAGCATGCGATAATCGTCCTGACGGCCGTGAGCCTGGGATGGCCGGGTCTGGCTCAGGATGTTCCTGCGATGCCGAAAGGCTACGCCGATGCGATGTCGATCGTCGGCAAAACGGGCGATTTCAAGGATAACGTCTTGAAGCTCAGTGTTCCACGCAGTGACCTGAAGGTGACCGTGGATGGCGTGGAGACGCCGACGGCATTCGGATTTGGCGGCTGGATCGCGATGACCAAAGGCGATGGCGGCAAGGACGTGATGATGGGGGATCTGGTTTTGCTGCAGGATGAAGTAAACCCCGTTATGTCCGCGTTGCTGGACAACGGCTTGGAGGTGACGGCGCTGCACAACCACTTCTTCTGGGAGCAGCCGCGCATCTTCTACATGCACGTTCATGGTTACGGAACCGCGAGCGATCTCGCCCGGCGCGTGAAGGCGGCGCTTGACCTGATCGGCAAAATCAAGGTACGCGAAGCGCAGTCGGCAGAAAGGTCCGCGCCCGGAGGCGCGGTCGCCGGCACAATCGACACTGCGAAGATCGATCGCATCGTTGGCCATAACGGCGACCGGAATGGGGCGGTATACAAGATCACGATCGGACGATCTGATCTGAACGTCAAGGAGATGGGCGCCACGATCAACAGCCGAATGGGTCTCAACACCTGGGCGGCGTTCTTCGGATCCGATGACAACGCTGTTGTCGCTGGCGACGTGGCGATGCTTGAAAATGAAGTCACACCGGTTCTGAAGGCCTTGCGCAAGAACGACCTCAACGTCGTGGCGATACACCATCACATGATCGGCGCCAGGCCGATGATCATTTTCCTCCATTACTGGGGAAAGGGAACCACCGAAAAACTGGCCACCGGTATCAGAGCGGTGTTGAGCGAGATCGGCAAACCAGTCGGGCAGGCCGGCGGAATGCCCATGGGTGGTGACGCGAACCCGGGACAGGCATCCGAGACCGGTAAGCTCTAGACATCGGGACGAACGGCCTGGGCCGTCTGGAGAGGCGCCGGTGGATTGCGCCGCTTGCGACCTGAATCCTCATCTTGCCGAATAGCGAGTGGCCGCCCTCCCGGACGGCCACTTGCTTTTTACTCACAGAGCACCCTCTCTGCATCAAGAGAATCGCGGGGATAGTGTTACGGGTTGGCTTCGAGGCCCTTCACCTTTCGGGCGATCCGGGCGGCATCCATGATATCGATCGCGCCGCTTGAACTACCCGTCGTGACGATGTCGTAGAGCACAACTTCGAGGGATGTGGCCTTATCAATGCCGGCCGCCCGCCGTAACGCCTTGGACACGTCGCCGATCACAAACGCCGCTTTGGCGACGTTGAATGGTGCGCTGTCAGCGCCCGTCAACGTTCCGCTGGAGCCGGAAAGGACATAGGCAGAACCGGGAAGGTCGATCGCCAGGTTGGTGAAGGTGGCCACGCCGTTCACCGCGCTCACAGTAGTGGTCCCGGAAAGCGTGGCCGCGCTCATTCCCGTCCCCGGTTTGATCGAGACTGTCACGGATCCCGTGTAAGCCGGCACGAGATTGTCTTCGGCGTCCTTGACGGTAAGAACCGGCTGCACGGTGAAGGCGGCGCCGGCGACCGCGCCGCCCGGCTGGAGAGCATATACCAGTTTGGTGGGCGTCTGCGCTACCACGAAGGCCGCCGAGTCAGCCGATGTGAGAGTTCCGCTGGTCGCCGTGAGGACGTAGCCGGCGTTGGCCTTATCGATGGACAGGCCGCTGAAGGTTGCGACACCGGCGACGGCGTTCACGGAGGTTGTTCCGGAGAGGATGGCGCCCGCCCGCCCGGTTCCGGCTTTGATAGCGACTGAAACCGAACCGGTAAAGGCTGTTACGACGTTGTTCTCAGCGTCCAGCACCTGGACGACAGGTTGAGTGGTAAACGCCAGACCTGCGGACGCTCCAGCGGGCTGGACGGAGTAGGCGAGCTTGGTGGGTGTCTGCGCCACCACGAAGGCCGCCGAGTCGGCGGATGTCAGCGTTCCGCTGGTCGCCGTGAGGACGTAGCCGGCGTTGGCCTTATCGATGGACAGGCCGCTGAAGGTTGCGACACCGGCGACAGCGTTCACGGAGGTTGTTCCGGACAGAACCGCGCCCGGGCGGCCGGTTCCGGCGTTGATAGCGACTGACACCGAACCGGTAAAGGCCGTTACGACGTTGTTCTCAGCGTCCAGTACCTGTACAGCGGGCTGGGTAGTGAACGCGATTCCCGCTGAAGCCCCCGCCGGCTGGATGGAGTAGGCGAGCTTGGTGGGTGTCTGCGCCACCGCGAAGGCGGAGGTTGACCCTGGGGTGAGCGTGCCTGAGGAAACTGTCAGTACGTAACCCGTACCGGCTTTGTCGAGCGCCAGGTCTGTGAAAGCCGCCGTGCCACCTGTAATGGGAACGCTCAGTGTGCCGCTCAGTATGGCTCCCGCGCGGCCGGTGCCGTCCTTGATGGCCACGGTCGCCGTTCCGGTGTACGATGCCACCAGGTTGTTTTCCGCATCGCGGATTTCGATCGCTGGCTGGGTGGTGAAGGCGACTACAGCCGCCGCGCCTGAGGGCTGAACGGTTACGGCTACCAGTGTCGGGGTCTGGAGAACGTCAAAGGCCGGCGAATCTCCAGGAGTCAGCGATCCGCTGGATGCGGTCAGGACGTAGCCGGTGTTGGCCTTGTCGATGGAGAGTCCGGTGTAAGTTGCCGTGCCGTGCACCGCGCTGACAGTTGACGCGCCGGACAGAATCGCGCCCGGGCGGCCCGTGCCCGCCTTGATGGCGACCGTCACCGATCCGCTGTAATCCCACTTCCTCGTGCCGTCAAGGTTCCGGGCTTCCACTGCCACCGGGGGCCACGGCAGTCCGGCGGACGCGGCGGCCGGTGGGCCCGTGAAGAAGAGCAGCCCCGGAGTGTCGACAAGCGGGCCGCTCGCGACGACGTTGTTCACTCCCCCTGAGAGGCCGGGAACAGCGTTGCCTGATTCGGTTGTGTAGGCAACGTACCTGCCATCCTGGCTCATCGCCGTATCATGATTATTCCCGTTGAGTTGGGCGCCCGTGCTGGAGAGTGAAGCGCGCATCGTGGTGGCGCCCGCTGTGTCGCGCACCAGCACGTCCAACAGCCCGTTGTTCTTGCCGGGCACAGCATTCGGCGAATCCGTTTCAAAGGCTACGTAGCGCCCATCGGCGCTCATGACCGCGTGCCTGGAGTCGTTGGCGAGTTCGGTTCCGGTGGGGTCCACCGAAATGCGCACCGTCGTGAGCGCTGTCCTGTCGCGTACGAACACATCCACGGATGTGTTGGTGTCGCTTGCGATCAGATTGTCGGCCCCTGACTCGAAAGCCACGAGGTTGCCGTCCGCGCTGATCGCGGGCACACTGCAGCCCTGGTTAGCCTGGGAGCCGTCGTTCCCGATGGAAGCGCGTTCTGTCGTGTTGGCGTTGCGATCGCGGACAAAAACATCGCCGCCGGCCTGGGTATCATTGGGCACGAGGTTGAGGGCAACGGACTGAAACGCCACGATTGATCCATCGGCGCTGATTGCCACCCCGCCCACGCCGCTGGCGCCGGCGCCGAGGGTGCCGTCTGTCGCGACGGAAACGAGGCTCAGAGTGCCGGTCGCGCGCTCAGCGACGTACACATCCGAAAGGCCGTTTGTGTCCGCGGGTATGAGGGCCGCCGTGCTCACAAACGCGATGAAATTACCGTTCGCGCTTATCACCGGTGCCGTTCCCGTGGCGATGAAGGTCGTTTGAGACGTCTGTGTGTCTCGCAGGTAGATGCCTTGCCCCTTGCCGGCAACGAGATTTGTCGCGGCGGATTCGAAAACTATGTAGCGGCCGTCAGCGGACATCCCCGGGTGCGTGCTCGCTCCATTTGCCTGAACGCCCGCCGAGGAGACGCTGATGCGCGTTGTCGTCGCCGTCTGGAGGTCACGAAGGAAGATGTCGTCCACGGCGTTGGTGTCCAACGCAATCAAGTTGGTTGCGCTTGAAACGAAGGCGATGAATCGGCCGTCGCCATTTACGCAGGGGAGCGAGCTGTTGTTGCTCCCCTCGACGCCGGCAGGGGTAGCCGAAAGCAGGACTGTCCCTGCCCTGGCTCGTTCAGCCCCGCCGAGCAACATCGGGGCGGCAAGCAGGCAAAGGACGAAAATGCAGTGTCTTTGCATTCTGGTTCTCCGGTTTGTTGGAATGACCGCGCGGTGGCGGAATTGACTATGTTAACGCGTTCCCCCGGGGAGGGAACCACGGATAAGTCCTGCTCGTACGCTGACCCGGACGTCCTCCTATTAGTTCCCGCCGGACCGCCCGCCGAAACATGCCCTCACACTGGCTCCGGATCAGGAATTGACTTGCCGGAAGAGGGGTGCTAATATGACCGCAAATGGATACCAGTGTTGCATCGCAGTCTCGCCGCCCGCGTCGCAGGAGCCGTAATATACGTCCTGCGTAGCCGTCGCGCGTGCCGATGTCATCAGAAGGTAGACCTTACAGACGTCACCTTGAGCCGCGGGGACACGCAGGAGTCCCGCGGCTTTTCGCATTTTGGACAGAGCCTCACCAAAGCCAATGATCGAATCCCAACAACAGAACCACGCCGCAATCCTCAGCCAGGCGCTGCCGTACTTCAAGGAGTATCACGGCGCAACCATCGTTGTGAAATACGGCGGAAACGCGATGGTGGACGACGACCTGAAGCGGGCAGTGATGGACGACATCGTGCTGCTCAGCCTGGTCGGCATCCGGCCGGTGCTCGTCCACGGAGGCGGGCCGGAGATATCCGAGACGCTGAAGCGGATGGGTAAGGAAAGCACGTTTGTCCACGGTTTACGGGTCACCGACAAAGAGACCGTTGAAGTCGTGGAGATGGTGCTCGCGGGCAAGACGAACAAGGGAATCGTGAGCCTGCTCCAGCGGGCCGGCGCCAAGGCGGTCGGACTCAGCGGGCGCGACGGCAATCTGTTCGAAGCCCGAAAGATCCTGTCACGCGGCGTGGACGTTGGATTTGTGGGCGAGGTGACGAAGGTTAACCCGGAGATACTCGATGTGCTGGCCGCGGCCGGGTACATCCCGGTCATTTCAACCGTGGGAGAGGACGAGGACGGCGAGGCGCTGAACATCAACGCAGACCACGCGGCCGGGCAGATCGCCGCCGCGCTGGGCGCCGCCAAACTGGTGCTCCTCACTGACGTGCCGGGCGTCTATGAGGACTACAGCGACCCATCCACGTTCATCAGCGAAATGACTGCGGAGCGGGGCCGCCAGATGCTGGCCGGCGGGCAGGTGGACAAGGGGATGATTCCCAAGATGGAAGGCTGCCTGATGGCGTTGGATGGCGGCTGTCAGCGAGCGCACATCTTGGACGGTCGGGTGCCGAACAGCATCCTGACGGAGTTGTTCACGCACGAAGGCTGCGGAACGATGATCACGCCGGAATAAACCTGACAGGAGAAAACCATAAAGGCACAAAAAAAGTGATGAATTCGGAGTGATGAATGACTGAGGCTCGGCTAAGGCGCCTCGCCCGCGTTCGTTGCTCCATCTTCGTGTCTTTGTGCCTTTGTGGTGGATTTGGATTTTGGAATGCCCGAGTTGCCTGAAGTCGAGGGGATGCGGCGGCGGTTGAAGCCGCTGATTCTTGGGCGGCGGATTGAATCCGCCGAAGACGTCAGCGGAACCGCGACGCGGTCGTTCACGGGAGTGCCCTTCGATGTTGGGGTCGTTGGCAGGCGGTTCACTGATACGGGACGGCGGGCGAAAAACCTGTTGCTGACGCTGGACTCTGGCGACACGCTGGTGATGCATTTCATGCGCAACGGGATGCTGGAATACGCTGCCACCGGCGAGGTGCGGGCGCCCCATACATGGGCCGTCCTGAGCCTCGACGACGGGATGGACCTTCGGATGCGGGACACGATGCGTGCCGGCCGGTGGTCGCTGTGCCCCGGCACGGACCTGAGCGCGGTGAACACGCTGCAGGGGCTGGGGCCGGAATACACGGACCCGGTGTTCAGCGTGGAATACCTGGCGAAACGCCTGAGCCGAAAAGCGCCGGTGAAAGCGCTCCTGACCGACCAGTCAGTGGTGAGCGGGATCGGCAACGCATATGCGCACGAAATCGCCTGGGAGGCGGGAGTGCGGCCTGACCGCCAGAGCGCTTCGCTGAATGACGGGGAGGCCGCCCGCCTGCATGCGGCCATCAGTTCGGTATTTGAGCGCGCGATCGAGGCACGCGTTTCGAGTCCGTTGAACATCATGGGCGACGAAGGTTGGGAAGTGGCGCGGATCCATCGCAGGAAGGGGCAGAAATGCCCGCGGTGCGGCGCCGGGATCGTGAGTGACAAACTGGGCGGCGGGCTGATTTACTATTGCGCGGGGTGCCAGAAGTGAACTTGCTGACGATTGCCGAACACGATGGCGGTTGGCTGGTCTCCGGAGACGATGCGCCGATCGGTTTCATCGCGGCCGACCGCACGGTGGCGACGCCGTCTGGGGCGACCTACACAGTTCAAGGGCAACCGCCTCGGTTGGCGCTCGTTTCGGCCGACGGACATCCGCAGGTGACGTTGACCGTTTTGACGTTGAGGGACGAGAAAACCGGGGTGGAGTGGCGCCTGATCGAAGGTTGGCCGACGCGGGCTAGAGGAGGTATGCTCGATCTCAATGAGATTTGGGCGCTTCCATTCTCGATGGAGGACGCGCAGTGGACCGTGCCGAACAGGGTGCGGCTGCTGCTTGCGTGGGCGCTAACAGAACCGGGCGCAGATGCCGCGGCAACACAATGAGTTGATATGGGGTGGCAACGGTGGATTGACCGCGCGCCATTCTCACGAAGGGACAGAAGATGGGAACTATCACAGCAAACGGACCGCTCACAGAACACGTCATATCGGATGACAAATCCGCGATCATGGGCACATACGGGCGCGTGCCCGTTGCTTTCGCGCGGGGCGAGGGGATGCATCTGTGGGACGTTGAGGGCAACCGTTTCCTGGATATGGTGAGCGGCGGCCGCGCGGGCGGCGGACTGGGGCATTGCCACCCGAAACTCGTCGCGGCCATCCAGAAGCAGGCAGCAACGCTTTGCTACGTGAGCAACGACTATTACAGCCCCGTGCGGTCCGAGCTGGCGAAACGCCTCAGTGAAAAGACCCACGGCTACAAGGCGTTCTTTTGTAACAGCGGCGGCGAAGCCATTGAGGGCGCCATCAAGATAGCCCGGAAATGGGCGAAAAAGGCGAAGGGACCGGACGCTGTTGAGATTCTGACGGCCTACCAGTCGTTCCACGGCCGCACCTACGGGGCCATGAGCGCCACGGGCCAGGACAAGTACAAGGAGGGGTTCGAACCCATCGTGCCCGGCTTCCGGCATATGCGGTTCATGGACCGCCAGGTGGTCACGCAGAACATGCCTGACGATACGTGCGCTGTGATGCTCGAGACGGTCCAGGGCGAGAGCGGCGTGTACCCGGCGGGCAAGGAGTATCTTCAGGACGTACGCCGGCTGACCGCTCAGAAGAACGTACTCTTGATCCTCGATGAAGTTCAGGCGGGCTTTGGGCGATGCGGAAGCTTCTGGGCTTACGAGCAGGCGGAGGTTCAGCCGGACATCGTGACGCTGGCGAAATCGCTTGGCGGCGGACTGCCGATGGGCGTCTTCATGGCTCGGCCGGACGTGGCGGAAGTCCTGGGACCCGGAACGCATGGGAGCACGTTCGGCGGCAACCCATTGGCGTCCGCGGCGGCATTGGCCGCGCTGGATGTGCTGGACGAAGAGAATCTGGTCCAGAATGCGAAGGAAATGGGCGACTATTTCCGGCACAGCCTGGCCGGCCTCAAGCGGGAGGGCAAGCCGGTCAAGGAAGTCCGCGGTATGGGCCTGATGATAGGCGTTGAGCTGGTCGGCGTGAGCGCCACGCAGGTTCAAAAGAAGTGCCATGAGGCCGGGCTTTTGATCCATACGGTCGGCGAGAACATACTGCGGATCCTGCCGGCGCTCATTGTGAAGAAAGAGCATATCGATGAGGCGGTGGGTATCATCGCTTCGTCGCTGGATTAGGATACGGATCGTTGTAGTGCAGCCGCCCTCGGCTGTGGGTATCGGTCACAGCCGGGGCGGCTGTGCTACACAGGAGAGACACGAATATGTGGGAGAAATTGACGGAGCGGTCGCGCCGGATTCACTACAAGGCGCAGGAAGAAGCGCACCGGTACGGCCACCCGAGTGTCGGGACGGAACACCTGCTGCTGGGCATCCTGGATGAGCCGGATTGCATGGCGGCGCGGGTTCTGGCCACCCTGGCCGGCGGCCTGGAGGCGGTACGGGTCCAGACGGTAGCCAGCATGCCGGTGGGCGCGGCGGCGCCGCACGCGCATCTTGGCTTTGCCCGGTCCGCCCGCCGCGCGATGGAACTGGCCCAGGAAGAGGCCATGCTGGAGACGGTCGATCACATTGCCAGCGGCCATCTGCTTCTGGGTGTCATACGCTGCCACGACGGCGGCGCTGCACAGGTCCTGTCCCGCTGCGGAGTCCACGTGAATGCAGTCCGGGAGGAGATCCGGGCGGAGGCCCGTGGCGACAACGGATCGCCGGCCGGTGAAGACGCCCGGGTTCCCGAGCACACCTCTCCGAAAGCGCTGCCGCCGCTTGTGCGGTCCGCCATCGGCCGATCCTGGGACCATATGTCATACCGGGCCCGGTCGGCGGTGGAAGCCGGCATGACGGCCGCCGCATCGCGCGGGGAAACGCTGGTGACGCCGGAGCACCTCTTGTTGGGCATCGTGCAGGACGACGAAGGCGCCGCGGCGCGCGCGCTGGCACAGTTCGACGTATCCATTGTCGCCATTCGTACAAAACTGAACGCGATGCTCCCGCGAACGGGTGACCCGCGTCCGGTGGACCGCGAGATGGAACTGCGGAACACCACGGCGGAGGCGATCGCGCAGGGCGAATTGGCCGCCAGGGATTCAGGCGACGGTCAGATCACCACTCTCCGGCTGTTGCTGGGCATTGTTTCACGCCACGAGAATCCGGCCGCTGCTCTGTTGATGGAGGAGGGGATCACGCTGGCCGCGCTGAGATCCGTCTCCGAGGACCTGCATAAGGACCGAGGCCGCGAGCGCGCGGTGAACCCCGCCGAGCTTGCCGGGCTGACCCTGTCACAGTTGATCGTCCGCAGCCGCATGAAGGGGGCGAACGTGCTGCGTATCTCGGATCTCTATCCGGCGGACGTAGCGACGGTTTTTGCGGTAGCGGAGCGCCTGAAATCCCGGCGCCAGCGAGGGGGCTACGGAGATGATACTTCGACGATGCTCGCCGGAAAGACCCTGGCGCTCGTATTCCAGAAGCCTTCCCTCCGGACACGCGTGACGTTTGAAATCGCGATGACACAGTTGGGCGGGCATGCGATCCACCTCGGCCCGGACGAGATCGGCGTTGGAGAGCGTGAGGCGCCGGCGGACGTGGCACGGAACCTGGAGCGCTGGGTCGACGGAATCGTCGCCCGGACGTTCAAGCACGAGATGATCGAGGCACTGGTCTTGAACGCGGGCGTCCCCGTGATCAATGGCCTGAGCGACCTGGAGCACCCGTGCCAGGCTTTGGCCGACCTGTTTACGATGCGCGAGCGGTACGGCGAACTGAAAGGCCTTACGCTGGCGTACGTTGGGGACAGCAACAACGTTGCCCGCTCGCTGATGGAGCTCGCCGCGCGCACCGGCGTGCATATGCGCGTCGCTTCGCCCGAGGGGTATCACTTCGAGCAGGAGTTCCTGGACGAGATGAAGGCGCTGGGCGCCGTCAACGGAGCGATCATCGAAGCGATGGTCGACCCGAAAGCGGCCGTGACAGGCGCGGATGCGGTGTACACCGATGTGTGGGCAAGCATGGGCCAGGAAGCGGAGACGGCAATTCGCAAGAAGGCATTTGCCGGCTATCAACTCAATATGGAGCTGATGTCACATGCAAAGCCGACGGCGATCGTGCTGCACTGCCAGCCGGCGCACCGTGGTGAGGAGATCTCCTCCGAAGCGCTGGACTGCCCGAACAGCGCGGTCTTCGACCAGGCGGAGAACAGAATGCACGTACAGAAGGCGCTCCTGGCGCTGACGATGTAGCGGTTCCCGGTTTCGAGTTCCGAGTTTCGAGTTTCGAGCACGGCACCCGGAACTCGGAACTCGATTTGAGAAGGATTGGAAAAGTGGTTGTGTGCGAGGCGGATACTGATTCATTGACGCTGCGGGCGGCGACCGAAGACGATTCAAGCGCCATCGAGGCCGTCACACGGGCGGCGTACGAACGGCGCGCCGAACGCGTGCCGCCGTATAAGGCATTGTCGGAGACGACCGAGGATGTGCTGCGTCATCTCGCTCGAGGTGGGGCGATCGTTGTCGAATTGAACGGCGCCGTGGTCGGCGCTGTTCGCCACCGTGAACAACGCCCCGGCGCCCTGCTGCTGTACCGTCTCGCCGTTCACCCCGATCACCAGCGCCGCGGTATCGGCCGGCGGCTGATGGCGGCCGTGGAGGACGTTGCCCGAAGCGGCGGCTACGAGGAGGTTCACCTTCACGCACGGCACACGTGTCCCGATCTGATCGCGACCTACGAACGCCTGGGCTACAGCGAGGTGAACGACCCCACGGAGCCCGACTACAACCACCCGGTCTATCTGCTGATGTCGAAGACTGTCACGCCGTAGTCGGGTGAAGATGCCCGGGACAACGGCGTTGGGCATGAACGCCCGACTTACTGATTGTGAGGAGATTTCAATGAACGAAGTTGTGCTGATCTATTCTGGAGGGCTCGATACCTCCGTATGCATCCCGATGATGAAGGAAGATTATGGGTTTGACCACATCATCACCGTTACGGTTGACGTGGGACAGCCGGCGGAGGACATCGCGGTGGCGGCCGAAAAGGCCAGGAAAATGGGAACCGAGCATTACACCGTGAACGCGGCCGACGAATTCGCCGCCGATTACTGCTTCCCCGCGATACGCGCCAACGCCATGTATCAGGGCGGCTACCCGGTGTCCACCAGTATCGCGCGCCCTCTGATCGCACTCAAGGCTGTTGAGATCGCGCAGCAGAAGGGCGTTAAGGCGTTTGCGCACGGATGCACTGGCAAGGGCAACGATCAACTGCGCATCGAGTTCATTGTTCGCACCTTGCTCCCGGACGCGAGGATCATCGCTCCCATGCGCGAGAAGAACATGACTCGCACCGAGGAAATCGAGTACGCGAAGGTCAAGGGTGTTCCTATCGGGCAGAGCGCCGAGAAGATATGGTCCATCGATGAGAACGTCTGGGGACGGAGCATTGAGGGCGGGCGCCTCGAGGAACCGGATTTCGCTCCGCCGGAAGAGATCTTCGAATGGACGGTCAGTCCGCAATCGGCGCCGGAAAAGCCGACCGATGTTGTGATCGGTTTCAAGGACGGCAACCCGGTCTCCCTCGACGGGGTGAAGATGAATCCGCTGACTCTTATCCGCGCGGCCCACAAGCTGGCCGGCGCGAACGGTGTCGGACGCATCGACATCATGGAAGACCGGATGCTGGGCCTGAAGGTCCGCGAGAACTATGAGTGTCCGGCCCCGGCGCTCCTGTATCCCGCTCACGCCGCATTGGAGGCCCTGGTATTCACGAAGGAAGAGCGTGCCTTCAAACGGATGGTCGATGATAAATGGGCCGACCTGGCGTATGCCGGCCTGTGGCTTGATCCGCTTAAGGCGGACCTGGATGCCTTCATCGCCAAGACCCAGGAACGCGTATCGGGCGAGGTGATTCTGCGCTTGTACAAGGGAAGCGTGACGGTCATCGGCCGCCGGAGCCCGAACGCGCTGTACAGCGAGGACCTGGCGTCGTTCGACAGCAAAACGTGGGACCAGCGCGACGGAGAGGCGCTGTGCAAGGCGCACGGCGCACAGGCCCGCATGGCCTGGCAAATCGCAAGCAAGTGAGCATCCCTTCAGCGCTCCGGAACGCAATCGTCCCGGAGCGCTGACTCACGCGGAGGCCCCCATGAACCGCATGCGTACGCGCTTAACAGTGTCTCTCTATGCCGTTGGCTGCCTGTCCGGCGCGGCCTTCGCCGGGGTTCCAGGTGCCGCTCCGCTGCTGGCCACTGTGGTCAGGGCGGCCAACTCCGGAACGCCCCAAACGGTTACCGGGGTGACGGTGGGCAATAAGACGCTCGGCTGGATCCCTGGCGCGGAAGGCCTCACCATTCGCAAGTTCTTTCAGCCGGACCCCTGGAAGGCCGCCACGCTGGAACCACCGTTCACCAACGGCGCTTCACTCGCGGTATTCCATACGTGGCACGCTCCGGAATCGGACGGCGACCACATTCACCCGCTCCTCAAGTCGGCGGCGGGCCTGAAGATCGGTCCCGAGATCGGTGAACGGGATACCCAGGGCTACCGCATCACTCACCATGACCTTTCCATACGCATCACCCCCCAGGCGAAGCGCGCCGATATCCGTGACTCGTTCACGATCGTGCCACTGAAGAACCCGCAACGGATCGCGTTTCTCCGGATATCGTCCGATTTCAAAGTCGCGTCGCTGCGTTCGGCCGGGAAAGCGATACCGTTCAGACAGGCTGGGGGCATTATCGCGGTTCCGGTGCCGAAGGGAAAGTCGGTCACGTTGGCAATGGCGTATTCCGGCGTGGTTGCCCACAAGATGATGAGTTCCATTACGCCCGACCTGGCCGTGTTGAGCGCGTATTACTATCCCACCCTCGGTCGTTTGCCGTCGACGGCGGATGTCACAGCCGTTGTGCCCCGGGGCTGGTCGGTCGTGACACAGGGCGAGTTGGTACGGAGCGCATCGGACGCGAAGTCGGCGACTTTCACGTTCCACAACCCTCTGCCTGTGAACTACTTCACGCTGGATGCCGCACCCTATCAGATTACCCGGCGGCAGGTTGCCGGTCACACGCTGTACGCCTACCTTCTCAAATCACGCCCCGGATTCGCGGATTCCCTTCTCGATTCCGTCGCGCAGGCGCTTCCATACTTCGAGAAACGGTTCGGGCCGTATCCGTATACCCGCTACAGCGTTGTGGATGGCGGTGCGATCATGGGCTTCGTGGCGCTCGAAGGATACAGCATGGCGTCCTACGGCACTCTGACGCTTACCCCGAACGTCCTGGCGCACGAGCTTGCCCATACGTGGTGGGGCGGCGTCGTCCCGAACACATATCTGCGTTCGTGGTGGAACGAGTCGTTCGCACGTTATTCGGACGAGGCGTTTTCCCGCATGCGCAACAATATTACCGAGCGCCACCCGACCGATCGCCCATGGTGGCCGCCGCTGCACGCGGTTGAGGCCGACTCGCTGCGCACCGCACGCGATGAGAGTTCGGTGAACGCGATCGCCTACGAGAAAGGGCGCGTGGTGCTTCGCCTGCTTGAGGATCAGGTGACGCAGCCGGCGTTCGACAAGTGCATTCGGGAGTTCGTGAAAGAGCGGCGCTCCGGGCTGGACACCGACTGGCCCGATTTCCAGCGCGCTGTGGAGCGGGTCACCGGAAGGAAATGGGGCTGGTTTTTCGACCAGTGGGTGAATCGTAAGGGGTGGCCCCGGATTGAGTTCTCGAACGTCCGGGCCCGGTTGAACGAAGATGGGCAGTGGGAGGTGTCAGGTCGCGTTTCGCAGCCGTTGGACGTGTACATGTGCGAGGTCAAACTGCGGATGTCGGGCGCGTTCGACAAGAATGGAACGAAGACCGATTCGGCTTTCCCCATGCCGGACGCGTCGCTGGTATTGACTGACAATGACCGCCCATTCCAGTTCACGATGGACCATCTCCCGCAGAAGCTCCAACTCGATCCCGACCTCGACGTGCCGCGCTGTATGGGCGTGGACGACATTGCATTGTTCGATAAGTTCGGCAACACCGTGATGCAGCACAGTCGCGAGGAAGCCGAGCCCTCGCCGTTTGGAGGAATGTGATATGGCCCAGCAGATGTGGGGTGGCAGATTCGAGGGTCAATCCGATCCTCTGGCGCGGGAGTATGGAGACAGCCTGACGTTTGACAGGCGCCTCACGATGTACGATCTCAATGGGAGCATCGCGCACGCGAATATGCTGGCGGCGCAGGGCCTGCTGGATGCGCGTGAGTTGGGTGAGATGGTGGAAGGCCTGGGCCGCATCGGGGTGGAGTTCGCCGACGGGCAGTTCCCCCGTCGCGGCGCAGAGGACATCCACTCCGCCGTGGAGTCGCGCCTGCAGGAACTGATCGGCGCGTCCGCCGGCAAACTGCACACCGCCCGCAGCCGCAACGACCAGGTGGCGACCGACCTGCACCTCTTCGTCCTGGATTGGGGCACGCGAATCGGCCACGCAATCCGGGGACTGCAGAAAGCCATCGTGGAGATCGCGGCCGAGCACGTCGAGACGGTGATGCCCGGCTTCACCCATCTCCAGCCTGCGCAGCCCGTAACCCTGGCGCACCACCTGCTGGCCTATTTCTGGATGCTCGAGCGTGACGCCGGTCGCCTGACGGACGCCTTGAACCGTTCGGCGATGTGTCCCCTCGGCGCCGCCGCACTCGCGGGCACCGCGTTCCCCGTTGACCGCTATGCAACCGCAGAGGAACTTGGGTTCGACGCGCCGTACCCGAACAGCATGGACGCCGTGAGCGATCGTGATTTCGCCATCGAGTTCCTTTCCTTCGCGGCGGTCTGTATCGCGCACATGTCGCGGCTGTGCGAGGAATTGATCCTTTGGAGCACGCCGCAATACGGATTTGTGGAGCTGAACGACGCGTACGCCACCGGCAGCAGTATCATGCCGCAAAAGAAGAACCCGGACCTGTGCGAACTCATTCGCGGCAAGTCGGGCCGGGTGTTCGGAAACCTGCAGGCGATCCTCGTAGTGCTCAAGGGTACACCGCTGGCGTACAATAAGGACTTCCAGGAAGACAAGGAAGCGTTGTTCGATTCCGTGGACACGCTGTACCCGGCGATTGTCCTGATGGAATCGATATTGCGTTCAGCGGCTTGGAACACCGATCGACTGCGCGCCGCGGCAGCCGCGGGGTTCTCGGTGGCCACCGACCTGGCGGATCACCTCGCCATGCAGGGGCTGCCGTTCCGGCAGGCGCACGAAGTCGTCGGCAAGATAGTTCGCCAGTGCATTGAGCGAAATGCGGCTCTGGAATCGATGAGCAATTCGGACCTCAAGGCATTCTCTCCGTATTTCGCGGCTGACTATGTTGTGCCAACCGTGGAACAGAGCATCGCCTCCCGAAGCTCGTACGGAGGCACGGCGCCGGCGGCGGTGAGGGCGCAATTGGAAGAGGCGAGCGCTATCCTGGCGGCGGCTGAGGAGATTCACGAAGAGGACGGTGGCGAAAACGCCTGATTCAGGTCGAATTCTCGGCGCGTCGAACAAAGGGGTTGACGGTTCGGATGAACCATACGATGAGTGCTCTCGGCCCAGAAAACTTGCGGGGTACGGCGCCGGCGAAATTGTCGCTGGTGTCACTCGGCTTTTTACCCGTGCTCGTCGCAGCGATCGCTCATCTTGCAGGCGGCCTGAATTCGCCGTGGCTGGGGCTGATGTACGTGCCGCTGGTGGCGGCGGGTTTCCGTTCCGTGGCCGTTGCGTTGACCATGGCGGGTTGGACTATGGTCTTGTACCTGGCCCTTTGGGCGGTTCACCCTGAATCCGCGCAATACGGGGTGTCTGGGCATTTGGTGCATCTTGCCACCTTCGTCGCCGTTGCTTTGGTGCCCCGCACGTTGATCGAGCGCGCGGACGCCCGACGGACCGATGTGGCCGATGACGCAGCGGCCGCGCGCACGGCTCTCGATGTCCAGCAGATGATGAGCGCCGCGTATGACCTGAACATGACTCTCGACCTGGTGATCCTCAAGCAGCGCGAACTCCTGAAAACGGACGCCTGTGCGATTCTCCTGACCGAAGGCAGCTCATTGCGCGTTCGTGTAGCCAGCGGTATCGAAGGCGACGGGAGATCTGTGCGAATCTCCATACACGACGACGATCACGGCTGGACACCAAAGGACGGACGGCCGCAAGTGGTAGCGGATACGTCGATTACCGCGACGCGGTACTCGGAAATAGATCCGCCTGCAAAATCGATACTCCTTGTTCCTCTGCTCGGTGTCGAGCGCCTGGTCGGTCTGCTGTACTTCGGAAGCCACCGGCCGGATGCGTTCACGTCTCACGCTGTGGACCGCGCGGAGGAGTTTTCGAACAGCGTGGTGTTTCCGGTTCAGCGGGCGTTGCTCGAGGAGGATCTCAGGCGCCTGGCGTTTACCGATGCTCAAACGTCGCTGTTCAACCACCGGCACTTTCAGGATCAGCTGGATGAGGAAGTGAGCAGGGCGCAGCGCTACGGCCGGGCCGTTTCGCTCATCCTGATGGACATCGACGATTTCAAGGTCTTCAATGATACCTTCGGCCACCCTGCGGGGGACCGTCTTCTCGCGGACCTAGCGCATACCCTGAAGGCCGATCTGCGAACGGTGGACATCGCCGCAAGGTACGGGGGCGAGGAGTTCGTCGTCATCTGCCCGGAAACACAGCGCGATCAAGCGATGATACTAGCTGAACGCCTCTGTGCTACCATAGCTGATGAACGATTCCACGTGGATGGAGGAGAGAGCCAACCCGTGACCGTGAGCATCGGCGTGGCGTCATATCCACAGGACGCCCGCAACAAGACTGAACTTGTGGACGCCGCCGACCACGCGCTGTATGAAGCGAAGCGCCGCGGCAAGAACTGTGTCGTGCCATTTTCGGCGTCATAGTGACTCCCGTTTATGCCTCAAACCATGTCAACCCCTGACCCCGTATCAAACCCATCAAAAAGCAAACCGCGTCGACCGGCGGCATTCCTGCAATATCGCAGCTCTATCGTCCTGGCCCTGATGTTCTTTGTCGCGGCGGGACTCTCCGACCGCTTTCTGACGCCGCGCAATCTGGTCCAGGTCATCAGCCAGAACTCGGTGGTCGGCATACTCGCGGTCGGGATGACCTTCGTGATCCTCGCCGCGGGAATCGATCTCAGCGTCGGCTCCATGATGCTTTTTGCCGGGGTTGTGACCGCCGGGATATTGAAATCCGGGCAGGTCGCGCCGGGTTCGGCGATCGTGGCCTGCCTTGGAATCGGCGCTCTGCTCGGTCTTAC
The DNA here is from genome assembly GCA_036504095.1 of Armatimonadota bacterium. Lineage (NCBI taxonomy): Bacteria > Bacillati > Armatimonadota > Armatimonadota bacterium. The sequence continues at coordinate 26,206 of DASXVS010000040.1, forward strand.
AAACGGGATACTTGTCGCCGGGCTTCGCCTCCCGCCATTCATCGCCACGTTGGCGATGCAGGTTGGCGCGATCAGCATGGGGCAGCTCTACAGCCATGGCTCCCCGATAATCATCGGCGACAAGCTGCCGCAGTCCATTCAGTTTTTCGACCTGTTCCTCTTCGCCCCCCCGGCGACCCAGCGCACGGACCCGCATGCGTTCCCCGGGATTCCGATATCCGGCGTCATCTTCCTGCTTGTGGCGGTTGGCGCCTGGATCGTGCTCACTCGAACGCGATACGGACGCTACGTTTACGCGCTGGGAGGCAGCCCCGAGGCGACCCGCCTCAGCGGCATCAACATACGGGTGATCGAAGCGTCCGTCTATGTCATCAGCGGAGCGTTGGCGGGCATAGCCGCGCTGGTCTACACAGCGCGACTACAGAGCGGACAGGCTCTCTATGGCCTCAACCTCGAGCTGGATGCCATCGCGGCGGCGGTGATCGGCGGCGCCAGCCTGATGGGAGGCGTCGGGACCATCGGCGGCACCGTCATCGGCGTGTTGTTCGTAGGCATTTTGATCAACGTCATGCAGCTAAGAAACGTCGATCCTTACCTCCAGGGCGGCATCCGCGCTCTGGCAATTGTGATCGGAGTACTCATTCAGACGAAGCGCAAGAATTGATTTCGGTGCGCGGGCTTCACTCCCCTCGGGGCGCGCCCGCCATTCTTCGGTAGACGTCGATACCCCCAGAAGGAGATTTCAATGGTGAACAAGACAGTAATGCTTTCCGCGTTCGGCGTGGCACTCCTCGCCGGTTGCACTCCAAAGACGGCTCCAGGCAACGGAGCGCCGGCCGCCCCCGCCGGAAAAACCTTTGTGATCGGATACTCTCAAAGCACGTTGCAGGATCCATGGCGCAAGGCCATGAACTCCGAACTGGAGGCTGAGGAGAAGCTGCATTCAAACGTCACCGTGAACAAGCAGGACGCGCAGAACGTGGCCAGCACTCAGATCAACCAGGTGGAGACGCTCGATACACAGGGCATCGACGCGCTGATGATCAGCCCGAAGGAAAGCGGACCGCTGACGCCGGAAGTGAGCAAGATCTTCAAGAAGGGCATTCCTGTTATCCTCCTGGATCGCGGCATCGACGGTCCCAACTACACCACACTCGTTGGCGCGGACAACACGCTCATCGGCAAGCAGGCCGGCGAGTACGTCAAGTCCAAATTCCCCAATGGCGCCAGAATCGTTGAGATCGCGGGGATTCCGGACGCCACAGCGACCCGGGAACGCGCGAAAGGCTTCCGCGACGGCCTCGGCGATCTGAAGAAATACCCGATCGTCGCCAGCCAGCCGGCGGACTACAAGCGGGGCCCCGCCATCGACGTCATGAACACCATCGTGACGGGCAACGACAACATCCAGGTGGTCTACGCGCACAACGACGAAATGGCGCTCGGAGCCGTCAAGGTCCTCAAGGACCGCGGGCTCCTGAAAAGCATCGCCGTCATCGGTGTGGACGGCCAGAACGAAGCCATTGACGCCGTTGCCAAAGGTGATATGGCGGCGACCTTTGTGTATCCCCGACCGGGGGCCGAAGGTCTGAAGGCCGCGATCGCCGTGCTGGAAGGCAAGAAGGTCGAGAAGCGCATTACGCTGCCTACCATCCAGATCACAAAGGAAAACGCGGCGCAGTACCAGGGCAAGGGATTCTAGCCGCGGCGTTCAGTGTTCAGCATCCGCCGGGTGGGGTGAAAGATGCTCGCCGGATGCTGTATGCTGGATGCTGACCATGCCTCTGCTCCAACTGACCGATATCACGGTTCGCTACGGCGATTTCGCCGCTTTGGATGGCGTCTCCGCTTCCGTGCGCGCCGGCGCGGCCGTTGCGCTCCTGGGAGAGAACGGAGCGGGAAAATCCACCCTCTCGAAGGTCGCCTACGGGATGTGTCGCCCCGATCGCGGCGAACTGACGTGGGACGGCCGCCGCGTACACCTCAATGACCCGGCCGCCGCGCGCGCGATCGGCATCGGAATGGTGCATCAGCATTTCACCCTCGTGCCGGCGATGACGGTCGCGGAAAACCTCGCCCTTGCCGCTCCCGCACATTCCAGCGTTGCGCCCCGCAAGATGCGTGAGGCGGCTCGAAACATGATGGACCGCATGGGTCTCCCGGTCGATCCGGATGCAATTGCCGGCCGTCTGCCGGTCGGTCTGCAACAACGTGTGGAAATCCTCAAGGCGCTCAGTATCCCGACGCGACTGCTCATCCTCGACGAACCGACGGCTGTGCTTGCTCCCAAAGAGGTCGAGGATCTATTTCGCGTGCTGGCCCGCCTGAGGGACGAGGGCGCCTCGCTCATCCTCATTACGCACAAACTCCCGGAAGCGCTGGCCATCGCGGACGACGTCATCGTGCTTCGACGCGGGAAGGTGGAGCTTGCGGCGACGCGAGGAGAGGTTAACGAGGGCGTGCTCTCCTCGGCGATGATCGGCCGGGCGTTGTTTGCGCCGCAGCCTTTGGATCCAGCGGCTCCGGGCGATATGGTAATGGAAACTGGCGCGGCCGGCTTGGGTGGAATCCGGGCCGGCGAAACGGTTGGCGTGGCCGGCGTCGAGGGCAACGGGCAGACGGAACTGGCGGAAACGGTGGTCGGACTGCGACCGGATTTCGCGGTGCGTCTCAGCGAAAACGGACGGCTTGTGGATGCTTCAAGATGGCCGGTGGCGCGCCGGCTTGGCTGGGGCATGGCGCACATTCCGGACGACCGGCATGCCGTGGCGCTTGCACTCACCATGTCAGTCAGCGAAAACCTGTTTCTGTCCGGGGACCGCTTGCCGCATCACGGTCCATGGGTAGACGCGCCGCGTATGCGCGCCGAGGTGGCGCGGATGATTGCCGAATACGATATCCGGACGCCTAGCGCAGAGATGGCGGTCGGCGGCGTTTCGGGCGGTAACCAGCAGAAGGTGGTGGTGGCGCGCGAACTGGGGCGCCGCCCCCGGCTCCTTGTCGCGGTAAACCCGACCCGCGGGCTGGATGTATCCGCTACGGAATTCGTGCATAACGCCCTGAGGGACCACAGAGCCCGCGGCGGAGCGACCCTTCTGATATCGAGCGAGCTGGACGAATTGCTGACGCTTTCAGATCGCATCGCGGTGATGTATGATCGACGGATCGTCGGCTCGCTGTCGCCCGGGTCCACGGCGGATGACCGCGACGTTCTGGGAGGGATGATGCTCGGCAGATCGAGTGGCGCGCCGCCGTCCGGGGCGGCGCAATGAGCCATTTGACCAGGGCGTATCGGTCATTCCTCCGGTCGGGACTATCTTCGGTAGTGATGTCCCTGGTCGCGGGGCTGCTGATCGGCGCTGTGGTGATTTTGGCCACAGGCGGCAGTGTTGCGCAGGCGTTTGCCGCCTTCCTCTCCGGCGCGTTAGGCGGGCGCTATGAGATCTCCGAAACGCTCGTGCGCGCAATTCCGTTGCTGTTCACGGGGTTGGCCGTTGCGGTCGCCTTCAGAGGTGGCGTGTGGAACATCGGTGCGGAAGGTCAGCTGCTTGCGGGCGCCACCGCCGTGGCCGCGCTGGGGCGGGCGGGCGAGGCGTGGCCTGCCTGGGCGCTCGTTCCCATGCTTTTCGTGGCCGCCGCGGCGGCGGGCGCGGCTTGGGGGGGCATCGCGGCGTTCCTGAAGGTCAAGCGCAACGTGCCGGAAGTCATCGCCACGATCATGTTGAACTTCCTGGCGCTGAACCTGGTAAGCGCGCTGATTCACGGACCGCTCATCGAAAAGGCGCGCTCCTATCCGCAGTCGGAGCCGCTTTCGCCGGCCGCAACGCTGCCGGTACTGGTCCCGCCGGCGCGGGTGCACGCCGGGCTATTCATTGCCATCGTCGTGGCGGCCGCCATCGGCGTATGGCTCTTTCGTTCCGTGCACGGCTATCGCGTGCGTGTCGTGGGGCAGAACCTGAAGGCCGCCGAGGCCGCCGGCTTCGATCCGCCGCGGATCATCTGGCACGTCTTCCTTCTGGGAGGGGCCATCGCGGGATTGGGGGGCGCCGTGGAAATGATGGGTGTGAACCACATACTCACGGATAGTTTTTCGCCGGGCTGGGGTTACACCGCGATAGCGGTCGCCCTCCTCGGGGAGTTGCGTCCGGCCGGTGTGTGCCTGGCGGCCCTCCTCTTCGGCGCGTTGGACGCGGGCGCGGGCGCGATGGAGGCGCAGGCCAACGTGTCGCATGTGGTCGCGCAGGTGGTGCAGGGTGTGGTCATATTCATCGTGGGCGTGCGGACGGCTTTGGCGGTGCGCGCCGCGAGGGAGACGTAACGGTGGATTTCCTCCACGGGGCGATGATTCTGGCGGCGCCGCTGCTCCTGGCGGCGCTGGGTGAACTGATTTCGGAACGGGCGGGCGTGCTGAACATCGGCCTGGAAGGCATGATGCTCTGTGGCGCCCTCGCGGCGTTTATGGGCGCCCATGCGAGCGGTTCCGCAGTCGCCGGCCTGTTCGCGGCCGTCATCGCGGGAACCACGATGGCCGGCGTGTTTGCTCTGATGACGGTTGTTTTGCGCGCGGACCAGGTCATCACCGGAACCGGCGTCAACCTCGTGGGGCTCGGTCTGACGGGCGCAATCTACCGGGCAGCATACTCGCTGTCGTCGGCCACGTTGTCGATTACGCCGTTGGGTCCCGTCAAATGGCCGATCATCGGATCGATTCCGGTGATCGGACCCTTATTGTTCACCCAGAACCCGCTTGTGCCGGTCTCAATCGCGCTGGCTCCAATTGTCTGGTGGTTTCTGTACCGTACGCGGACCGGCCTGATGCTGCGGGCGTGCGGCGAGAAGCCGGAGGCGGCGGACACGGCGGGCTACTCGGTGGTGCGCCTCCGCTTCCTGGCCGTTCTCATCGGCGGCGCGCTCGCCGGGCTGGGTGGCGGCTACCTTTCGGTGGCGCAGGGCAATACATTTGTGGAGGGGATGACGAATGGCAGGGGGTTCATCGCCCTCGCCCTGGTCATATTCGGGCGATGGAAGCCCTGGGGAATGGTGGCCGGCGCGCTGTTCTTCGGCGCAGCGGCCCAGTGCAAATACGCGCTGCCGGGAACCGGGATCGGCGTATCCCCACAAGTGATCGAAATGGTGCCGTACGCGGCAACTCTGTTGGCATTGGCGCTTCTGCGGCGCGACGGGGCTTCGGGCCCCGCGGCCCTGGCGAAGCCATATCGACGCTGAGCCGATAATGGCCGTTCGCGAAAGGAATCGGGACATGGACGCGACTTTGAGCACGGAATGGTTGAAAGCGGCCAAAGAGTACACGGCGCTGATGGCCTATGCGCCGGGCGAGCGGTTGAGCACGCCCGAACAGGTGGGGGCGGCGGTTCAGGGCATCGCGAAGAAACACCCGAAGACGTGCTCGCTCGAAACATACGGCCATTCAGTCGAGGGCCGGCCGCTTCAACTGCTGACCATCGCCTCCGCAGTCAACAAACCGCGCCTGGGAGAGATTCGCAAGGCCAACCAGTCGATGGTCGCCAAGGCCTCCAATCCTCCCGTCGACTTGCCGGCGACGGTCTGGATCATCGCCAACGTGCACGGCGATGAGCACTCGACCGCCGAGGCCGCCGTCGCACTCGCCGCCTGCCTGGCCGATGGCTCCGACCCTCTGCTTTCCAACGCTGTTGTATGCATCGATCCGTGCCAGAATCCGGACGGTCGCGCGCGTTCGGTCAACTCCTATTACTCGCTATTCGGTTTGAAACCACGCCGCGATGCAGACGCCGCCGAGCATTGGGACCCGTGGGAAGGCGGACGCGGGAACCACTATTTCTTCGATATGAACCGTGACTGGTTTCCGCTGACCCAGCCCGAATCGCAGGCTCGGGTCAACGCGTTCCTGTCCTGGAGGCCTCAGGTCGTCGCGGATTTGCACGAAATGTGGTGGGATAGCCGCTTTTTCTTCCCTCCCCCGGCGCGCCCAATGAACCCTAACCTGGGCGAGCACATACTTCGCTGGTGGGAGCACATGGGGCGCCGGATCGGCAAGACATTCGATGCCAACGGCTGGGACTATTGGACCGGCGAGATATTCGACGCCTTTTTCCCGGGCTACGGGGAAGCATTCCCCTCAATCCACGGTTCGATCGGGATGACGTTTGAGCAGGCATCGGCGGCCGGCATCGAGGTTGAGCGCAAAGACGGAACGCTCCTGACGTTTGAGGAGGCCATTCGGCACCACTTTGTGGCATCGCTGACGGTCTGCCGCGTCGCCGCGGAGCGGCGCGCCGATCTCTTGAAGGACACCGTGGAGTACTTCGCCGGCGCGGCGAAATCGATCCCCGATGCGGGCATCGCCGCCTACGTCTTCCCGGACTCTGGTTTCGGCACGCCCGCCGAACACCTTGCGAGCCTGCTCTCGGCGCAAGGCATCGTTGTAGAGCGCTTGAGGAAACGTACGGTTGTTGCGGCGCGGCCGTATGACGGCGGCGAGGAGGAAATGACGGAGTTCGACGCCGGCTCGATTATCGTCCGCCTGGATCAACCGGAAGGCCGCGCCGCTCGGGCGCTTCTGGAGCGTGAGACGGAGATCGATTCCGCGTTTGTTGCGGAACAAATGCGCCGCCTTGCCGAACGCATGCCGGCGGAGATATACGACCACACGGCTTGGTCGCTCCCTCTGGCGCTGGGAGTCCGCGCCTTCTCGCTCAAGGATGCAAACCTCACCGGTGAGCCGTGGAAACCCAGACCACTCAAGCCCGTCAGCCAACCGGAATACGGATTCCTGATCCGCTCTGACTCGATGGCGGCGCTCACAGTTCTATGCGGGTTGCTGAACGAGGGTGTGCGCGTTCACGTGGCGCGGAGGGATTTCGCAGTGGGCGGCCAGGATTACCGGAGTGGCACGTTCATCATCAAACAGAGCGATCAGCCCCTGCCGTGGGAGGACGTCTGCGGCAAGGTCGCAGCGGCCGCGACAGAATATGGCGCGGCACTCGTTGGTGTCGATTCCGCGTGGACCGATGAGGGCATCAATCTGGGAAGCGACCATGTGGCGCTAGTGAAGCTCCCGAGGGTGGCCGTGCTCTACGCCGAACCAACATCGACCCTGTCGTACGGCTGGATGGCCCACCTTTTCGAACAGCGCCTCGATCTTCCGTTCACCCCGGTCCGAGCGCATCGTCTGAAAGACGCCGACCTGCGCAAGTACGATGTCATCGTGCTTCCTGACGGCCGGAAGGAAGGCTACGCCGCGCATTTGGATGACGACCTCTGGAAAAATCTGCACGACTGGGTGCGGCAAGGCGGCACGCTGATCGCGATCGGGGGGGCGGCCGCCTGCATCGCCGGCAAGGGGAAGGACTGGACGACCAGCCGGGCCGTCACCGACCTGCGTGATGCCGGACCGGAGGCAAAGGCCGAAAAGGAAGAGATCGTCCCGCCGGAGTTCCGGCCGGAGAGGGTGCCGGGCGCCGCGCTCCGGGTGACGCTGGACCGCCACCAGTGGGCCACTCTGGGTTTCGGCGACGAGAGCCACGTGTTGTGCTCGACCGACCTTATACTGACTCCCAGCGTGGAAGGGCGAAATGCGGCGGTCTTCGTTCAGGAGAGCCGTCTGGTGCTGTCCGGGCTGGTGTGGGACAAGATGCGCCCGGCGATCGCCGGCAAGGCGTACCTGGTGGACGAGACGCAGGGAAAAGGGCACGTGCTGCTCTTCGCCGGTGATCCGAACCAGCGCGGCTACTGGGACGTGACCAGCCGCCTGTTCGCGAACGCAGTGCTGCTGGGACCAAGGTAGGGATGAACCGGAAAGGAGCCGGCTATAATGGCGGCTCCTATCGTGGTTTACTCCGAGACGATGATTCTGGGGTTCATCCCGGCCGCGATGAGCGACCAGAACGGGTCCTTCACGTCGCTGTATGCCCCGTACAGGCCGGTCGCGTGCCGGTCAAGGCGTATGATTACGGAGGCGTTGGTCCTTCGCGGGGCTGGAGCCTTGAGGAACGCGGGACCGTTGGCAAGGATGGCTTTCGTCGACGCACGAGCCGTGCCGTCCGGGTTAATGATCCCGTAATCGCTGTCCTCGCCGGTTCGGAAGCCGCCTGGATACCACCACCAGTAGATCCCGTTGCTGCCCGAGGCGATCATCATGCGGTAGAACGTTGCCACCTGATCGCCCTGTTCCTTGAGGCTTTCGGGCGGCGCATCATCCGTGCCGGGCTGCCAGGCGGATTTGCCTGCCTCCTTCCAGATGACGGGCAGGTTCGGGTTTGTGGCACGACCGTACGCAACCTCAAACCAGCCGTCCTTCGTGTGGTCCCAGGCGCCCATGCGTCCGTATCCCTCCGGCGCGAAGAAGTCCACAGCGTTACGGAGGCCGCGGAAATCGTATGGCAGATTGGCGTCCCAGTTGTAGGTCGGATTGCTGGTTTCCGTCATGCGGAAGGAGACCAGGTGATGTGGATCGACCGAACGGACCAGGCTGCGCGCACGGGAGTATCGCTGGCCGACAAGGTCGTCGGCAAACCGCCGGTAATCCACAACGTACTTCGTCCAGTCGCCGTCTGCAATGAGTTCGGCGTTTCCCGCTCCTTCGAGGATATTGCCTGCGATGCGAGGAGCGTAGTTCCATGCTTTCGTTGCCGCCTCAATCGAGCCGTACTTGCGCTCGACCCATTTCGTCCACAGCCCATCGTACTTCACGCGCTCGCTCCGTCCGCCGAAAAACGGCTCCCAGGCGAGGTCATAGGCGATGACAGTGTCGTTGTCCTTCAGCCGGTACGTTGTGATGAGCGGGCGGATCTGCTCCCAGAGGAAGTCCATCGGCGTCCCCGGCCGCAGGGATACGTCCGCCTTGAGTCCCCTTTCCCGACATTGCCGGAGGATGTCCAGCAGGTTTCCGGATTTCAGCGAGCGATCATAGACGAAGATGCTGACGGCGTTGAGCCCAAGCCGTTTGACGTTATCCAGATCCCGGGAGATGATCTCCGGGTCGTACGGCGCGGGATCCAAGAAGAACTCGAAGTCCTTGTCGTCGTCCGGCCTGTCCCGCGCGACGCCGGATGACGGCATGTAATTGACGCCGTTGATCTTCCACGGCTTACCGTTCAGCCGGAACTGGCCGGCCTTCGTTGTGACGAACGAAGGCTTCGCTGGCGGCGCCCAAACGTGGATGTCCTGGGTGATGGAGTCGATCTGAGACCGGCCTTTCTCCAGAACGGTCAGTACCTTCCACGGTCCACTTGCACCCCGCGGAGGCATCCATGGGAGCCGCCTTACACGCACGTTGGCCGGCCACCGGTACCGCAAGGCAATGTGACCGGTTCTGCTATCCGTGATCGTCATCCCGATGTTGACGCCATCCACGCCGGGACCGACGGCATACGCGCCGATTCGCACCGGCTGCCCCGGGAAGTATGTGTACCAGTCGGAGCCTCCCTCAACGAGAAGTGGACCGCGCATCTTCTTCGACAAGGCCGTGAGACCGCGCACGAATCTTGGGTCGCTGACGATTCGGGGATCCGTGAACCCGAATAGAGCCCATACGCCGCGTCCATATCGAGCGCCGTTGTGAATGTACATCGCGCCGGGAGCGCCTCTCCAAGCGCCGCCTGCAGACTCCGCGGTGAGAAGGGGAACGAAGCGTACCCGGCGCCCCTTGTTGAAGCCGGCGCCAGATGGGCGTGGATGGGGAGATCGCAGTGAGACCCCCGATGGCAGCAGGAACCGGGCGCCAAAGCCTTTGAGTGACGCGGCGCCGTGAACCGTGAACGACTTGTAGCCGGGGTATAGACCGTCGATCTCCTCTTCGGCGCTCAGCGCCGAAATGGGGGCCTCTTCCCTGGTCGCCGTGCCCGGGTTGCCCACCCAGTATTCCTGCCGTCCGCCGCCGGTGCTGGTATGCGAGAATGCCAGTCCAAAGCTCAATCGCGTCGCATTCGCCGGATTGAGGACGTCTCCGCCTCTCCCCCGGTTCGGGTTGCTGTTCCAGTACCGGAAGGCCGTCGGTGGCAACTCGTAGCGGCGCCATTCCCGGGTGAGAGGCACCGTGGCAATCCAGCGTGACCCGTCCTTCTCCTCCCACTCCACCGCCAGAGAGTTGGTCTTGGGCCCGCCCTTCGCGCAGAAAACCGTCACGCTGTCGCCGGGCCGGAATGGCTGGTCGATGGGTGGCGGACCGAACGTATCCCAGCTGGTGAGGTCCGGTATGACGACGTGCAACGCCGCGTCCGTTCCGATATGGTCGATAGAGGCGACTGTCGGCGATGCCGGCGTGTTTGAAGACCGTGTCCACTTGGTGAGGTCGGAGGTGGCGAGATCGATGATGGGGTTGCCGGTCGGCGTCCATGCGGTCGTTCGTGCGTACTCATCGGCGTTGACGAACTTGCCCATGACCTTGAGGAGCGGGTACTTGCAGGCAGGCAGGCCGAAAGCTATGAGGTTGCCGCCACGGTGCAGAAATTCGTTCAACGGCTTGTGGAATGCGGCCGGCAGTGTTGTGGCGTCCTGAAGAGCCAGCAGCTCGAACGGCTTCAGGCTCGACGGGGCCAGCGCAGCGTCGAAATCGAGACGACGGACTGTATATCCCGCGCTACGTAGTGAGCTCTCAAGCGCGAGACCGGCCCGTGTCGGGTTGCGGTCGCAGACGAACGCGGCGGCAGGCCGCATCGGAGACGCGGCCTGCCCGATGGGGACTGCGATACACGAAACCACGGCGGCCGCGATTGACCGTGCGGCGATGGAGTGGGCCACGGTAATCCTCCTGACCGGTCACCCCAGTTACTGTGGGAGGCTGCCGTCAAGCGGAACGCGGTGGCGCTGGATCGCCTCACCTATCTGCTGCATCTGCTGCGGGGTGGAGTGTGTCATGAACTCCCTCATCAAGACCGCAATCTGGTCGGGTTGAAGGCTCTGCACGGCGGTGAACGCCTTGACGAGGCCGGGGTCATTGCGCGCTTCCGGGCTCATGATCCGGGCCATGGCTCCCTCCCGGGCTGTCTGGTCTTTGTCCGCCGCTTTCCTTCGAGCTTCCTCGCGGGCGGCTTTGATGGCGGCCGGATCGGCCTTCGTCTGAACGAGATAGACGCTCACCGAGCCCGCGGGAGCCGCGGCGGCGTTGGCCAGGGTGACAACCGTCGGCCCGGCAACCTGCACCTGAACGACACCGGCGCTCTTCAACGTGTCCGCTGCCAAAACGAGATCCGCCGCGTGGTCCGCCGTCAGGGAGTCCGCTTTCTCCGTGGGAACGGTGATGCGGCTCCAGCGGAGCCCGGCGGTTTGAGTGATGACGCTCAGGGCGCCCTCAAACGAAATATCGTTCAGCGTTACCGTGAGCTTGCCGGTGACTTCGGTGCCGATGAGAAGCCTGGCGCCGCTCTGCTTCGCCATCGAGCGCAGTGTTTCGCGGACGTCACCATCCACGGGATGAACCGAGACATTGCCGGGCAGAACCGGACTCTTGGCGGGTGCCTGGGCTAGCGCCGGCAATCCCACGCCGGCCAGCAACCCAAAGAGAGCAATCATTCTCATACGGAACTCCTTGGTGGTCTTGCGGCAACTATAGTTTGAGGGATGGGGCAGCGCCACAACATTATGAATGACGCCGATACGGGATTCAGAGTTCGGAGGCGGATATTTATCTGCCGTCCGTCCGCCGAATCCCGCCAAGGTTTTGATCGTGCACCCTTCTCCGACGCACACGTTCCCGGGCGGGTCCCGTTACAGCCATTCCGGCCAGGCGACTCCGCAACACCCACCGGACACCCCACGCCGTTGCTACCTTCCGGTCCTGGCGGGGTTAGGGGGCCGATGTTGCGCGGGACCCGGCCATCAACATGGCCGCTCCGATCCGTTCCCGACAATGCGGCGCCTCGGTTGGGGATTCAACCCCGCTGAAGCAGATTGCGGGTCACAGGGTACTGCTAGTCCCCCGTCTAGCACGATCAAACTGTTAATGCTGTCAGCAACGGTATTCTACCGCTTTTGGCGGGGGCGTGTCGAGGCGCGCGCCGGGCATCGAACGCGGTTACGCGTGACATGAAGTTAACATTTGCGCAACCGACGCGTAACACCGCGCCACTATGATAGAGGCATCACGAGGATGGGTAAGATGGAAAGGCCCATCGATTAGTAAAGGGATTGCTCGCCCATTGCGGGCCAGGTTCTTCGAGCAAGGAGACGCCAAGTGACAAAGATTGAAGCGATTATCAGGCCCGAGCGTCTGGACGCTGTGCAGGACGCATTGGACGACGTGGGCATTCACGGGATGACGGTCATCACCGTGCGGGGGCAGGGGAAACAGCGTGGCGTGACGCACCGCTATCGGGGCGCCGAATACACGGTGAACCTCCTCGAAAAGGTGAAGATCGAAGTGGTTGTCCCGGACCCCATGGCCGACCAGATCGCCGGCGCGATCGCCGCCGCCGCCCAGACCGGGGAGATCGGCGACGGAAAGATCTTCCTCACGCGGGTGGACAACGCGATCCGCGTACGTACAGGAGAGTCAGGGGATGCGGCCCTGATATAGACCCTATCCCAACAGGCAGTGCGAGGCCCGAGTCCGGGCGAAAGGGCCATCGGGCACGGTGAGCGACCAGGCCGATGCCCCTTGCGGCCGATCGAAGCCCGCAATGTCATGGGATATGGCCTTAGGAGTTCGCGAATCCCATAGTCTCGCGGCGGCGGCGTGGCGCTGACCGCGATGAAGCCCCCTGGCGATTGTCCCCAATCCCGCCGGGGGGCTTCGCCCTGCGCCGGATACGGAATCCGCCTTTTCATACTCGCTGTTTCGGGGCGATACTAATGTAACGTCTTCGATCGCCCCCGAAACTTGAGGTACTCCGTGAGTTTGCCGGCCGAACAATCCCAACCGTCACCGCTGTCCGTCCTGGGGCAGAGGAACTTCCGCCTGTACTGGGGCGGCCAGTTGGTTTCCCTCACCGGCGGGTGGATGCAGCAGACCGCGATGGCGTGGGTCACGATGACCATCGTTCACTCGGCGATGGCGCTGGGGGTGATGAATGTCGTGGCGGCTATCCCGCCGGCGGTGCTGATGCTCCACGGTGGAGTGGCCGCGGACAAATTGGATAAGCGCCGGATCCTCATGGTCACCCAGACGCTCTTCATGGTTGTCTCCTTCGTACTGGCCTACCTGGTCTGGGCGCATCGACTGAGCTATTGGCACATCATCATCGCATCCCTGATCTCGGGAGTTGGGATGGCATTCGATCTGCCCGCGAACCAGGCTCTGGTGCCGGAACTGGTCGATCGCGAACAGATTCCGGCCGCGGTTCAGTTGAACCAGGCGATCTTCCACGGCTCACGCATGATCGGTCCCGGTTTCGCGGGCGCGATGATCCGCTTCCTCGGCGAATACAGCGCCTTTGTTGCCAACGGGATCAGCTTTCTGCCCGTGATCGGCACGCTCGCGGTCATCCGCAGCATCCGCCCGTCCGAATCGCACGTGTCCGGTTCCGCCACGGAGGCGATGCGCGAAGGGTTTGCTTACGTACGGGTGCGGCCGCAATTGTTGGCCCTGCTGGGTATGACCGCGCTGACGACGACCCTCGTATTCCCCAACTTCGCGATCCTGATGCCGTTCTACGTTAAGAACGTGCTCAAAATGGACGCGGCCGCGGTGGGCCTGGTGATGTCGGTTGGCGGCGGCGCGGCGTTCCTCTCGGCGATGTCGCTGCTCGTTGTCCCGGAGCAGAAACGGGTGACGAGGATCGGGCACGGCTTTGTGGGCATCTGTACGGCGATGATCATCCTCTGGGCCGGCCCGGCGCTGGGACAGACCGGCGTGCGACCGGGGTCGTTGAACCTGGCGATGACTTGCCTCGGGGTGGCCGTTATGTCCGCATCCGTGACGTCGGCGCTCGGCCTTGGCGCAACCATCCTGCAGCAGACGGTGCCGGACGAATTGAGGGGACGCGTGATGAGCCTGCAGAGCCTCACGTTCATCGGCATCATGCCGTTCGGAGCGCTCATGACAACCGCGCTGGTAGATGCGATGACGATGCCCAATGAGTTATTGCTGGCGGCAGGCGTGTATGGTCTCGGCGCGGCGTACCTGCTAGGCAGACTCAAGAATGCACACGCTGAAGGGGCCACGGAAGGATGATCACAGCGGAGAGGGCTTGTAGTCCCTGTTATTGAGGCTATCGTTCGATTGCGCGGGCGGGCACACATTGCCTTTTATCGTCGACGAGGCGATCGCCTGGACGGTGGTGTTAAGAAGTTGTAATATCACGGGTTGCGGTCGAGGCCATCAGGCCACCATCTCCATAATGGCGGCCGCCAGTTTGTCCGGGTCGTGGCGGACGAGGTCGGTCTCGTTCAGGAAGTCGGCCGCCATCGCGTGGCAGCCCATCCCTTCCAGGCCCTCGAAGTCGGCGCGGACGGCGTGGGCTTGCTGTTCGGCGTAGCGCTCCAGTACCTCATGACTCGGAATCCCTATGTTGACGAGCGCCATCTCGATGATCCCTTTGCCGATGTGCTGCTCGATGGCGTTCACGTGATCGGCGGCGCTGAATCCCTCGGTCTCGCCCGGTTGGGTCATCACATTGCAAACGTAAATGCGGCGGGCGGACGTCGTTCGCAGCGCATCCACGATGCCTGGGACCAGCAGGTTGGGGATGATGCTGGTAAAAACGCTCCCCGGTCCGATGATGACCGCGTCGGCCTCCGCGATAGCTTCCAGCGCTTCGTCCAGGGGCTGAACGTTCGACGGGTCGAGGGAAACCCGATGGATCGGGTTTCCGCCGGGGTGATGTCCGATGGCGCTTTCACCGCGCATCACCGTGCCATCCGCCAACTCCGCGACGAGGCCGACCTGTTCCAGCGTGGAGGGCAGCACGCGGCCGCGAATCGCCAGGACCCGGCTCGTTTCGCGAATCGCCTCATCGAAACTGCCGGTCACTGCGCCCATGGCCAGCAGCAGCAGGTTGCCGAACGAATGGCCTGCGAGCCCTTCGCCTTTGCCTTCGAAACGGTATTGGAACAGGTCGGACATCAGGCCTTCGTTGTCCGCCAGGGCGACGAGGCAGTTGCGGATATCGCCCGGCGGCAGCACGTTGTACTCTCGCATCAGGCGGCCGGACGAGCCGCCGTCATCTGCAACGGTGACGATGGCGGTGAGGTTGCTGGTGTAGCGCTTCAGGCCGCGGAGCATGGTCCCCAGGCCGGTGCCGCCGCCAATGACCACGATCCGCTGCCCGTGGGAGAGGTAGCGCTGGCGGTACACGAGCTCGCTGAGTCCCTCGGTACGATTCGGGGCAAGCACGTCGCTGATGGACCATACGATACGGAACACCGAGTACAGGACCGCCAGGATGCCCGCGATGATTAGCGCAACGCCCAGATGCGTGGAGAATGTCGACAGGTCTTGTCCGGTCTTGAGGAAGAGCCAGCGCGCCGCGTCATTGAGGTAGTCGACGACGTTCAGCCCGATGGCGAGGTAGGCGCCGACCGCCATGGAGACGATGCCGACGCCCATGAGAAAGAGCCAGCGCTTGACGCGCATGCCCGGGTACAACCATTTGAACAGCGAAATAACTCTCATCGGATAGGGGTTACGGATTGGGGGCCAGGGAGAGGATAGGGGTTCCGGGATGAGGGGTCGCCCTCAGCCCTCAGCCCTGTTCGCTCAGCCCTCTCACATCAGCCTCCATAGGCCAGTTCCCGGTGCGTTAGCGTTACCCAATAGCCCAGGCTCTTCAAGAAGTCGGTGATTCGTTCGCCGAAATAGACGCTGCGATGCTGCCCGCCCGTGCAGCCGATGCCGACCGTGAGGTAGGCCTTGCCTTCGTCACGGTAGCACGGCACGGCGAACGCCAGGAGATCCTCGATATGCTTCAGAAACGTCTCGGCGCGCGGATCCTCGTCGATGTAGTCGCGGACCGCCTGGTCCAGGCCGCTCATGCTGCGGAGGGCCGGCTCCCAGTGAGGGTTTCGCAGGAATCGGAGGTCGAACACCAGGTCGGCGTCAATGGGCAGGCCGTACTTGAAGCCGAAGGAGACAACGGTGATCTGGAGACCGCCCGGGCGGTTTTCGGTGGCGTAGCGGGCGCGGAGGTCCGCGGCCAGGTCCCGTGTGGTGAGCCGCGAGGTGTCGATCACGCGGTCGGCGACATCCCGCACGGGAGCGAGTTTCGTGCGCTCCAGGGTGATGCTGGCCGCAACAGAGCCCGCCTTTTCGAACAGCGGGTGTTTGCGCCGGGTCTCCTTGAATCGCTTGATTAGGGCGTCTTCCGTGGCGTCGAAGTAGATGACCTCGATCTGGAATCCGGCCGCGCGCGCCTCGGCGATTGCTTCGGGAAACGTGTCAAAGAAATGCCCGGCGCGCAAGTCCATCACGACCGCCATGTGCTCGATGTCACCCTGCGCCTGGCAGCGGCGCGCAAGATCGGTGAGCAATGCGGGGGGGAGGTTATCCACCCCGAAATAGCCCAGGTCCTCGAGTGTCCGCAGGGCCGCCGTGCGCCCCGCTCCGCTGATACCGGTGAGGATGACCAGGCGCACGTCAGTCCTCGTCCTTTTTGCCCTTGTCGGCGTCGTGAACGAGGGCGGTCGCTACGGCGCTGATGATGCCCATGACCACGGATCCGAAGAGTCCCGCGCCGAACGTGTCGACGCGGAAGCCGTAGCCGAGCTGGTTAACCACCGCGGCCGCGAGCATGAACATCAGGGCGTTGATGACGAAGGAAAACAGTCCCAGTGTAAGGCAGTTGAGCGGCGTCGTCAGGAATTTGAGCAGCAAACCGATGGTCGCGTTGACCACCGTGAGGACCAGCACCATGACGACCGTCGCGAATATGGCATTCGCCGGCTGGGCGCCGGCCTTGAAGCCGAGCCCCTCGATGCCCATCTTCTGTCCCAGCAGAACGGTGAGCCAGAGCGCCAAAGCATTCATGACCAACCGAGTGATGAAACCCATGATTCGTCCTTCCTTCAGCGTGGTGGCAATTTGAGATTCAGTATATATCAAATCGGTTCTTGACACCGAGATAGTGAGCCCGGGCTTCCGTGTCCGGCCGCAACCGCGCATAATGAAGAAGCACTTTCAGGGGGAGAATGCGCCGATGAGCATCTGGGCGCCGGTGCGGACAAGCGCTCCGGGACGCGGCGGGATTGCAGGCAACCCGTCGGATATGTACGGTGGCAGCATGTTGAGCTGCGCCACAAAGGCGCGCGCCGAATGCGCCATCTCGCCGGCAAACGCGCTGGCCCTGAGTGTTGGCGGAGAGGCCGCCGTCATCGCGAACGGAGACGACCTGGCGATGCACGGCGACAGACTGGACGTCGCCCGCGCGGCCCTGGCCGCTTTCGGGATCGATCCATTGCGAGACCATTTTGATCTGGAGGCGTCCACTGCCATCCCCATGCAGGCCGGCCTTGCCGGGTCAACGGCCCTCGTCTGCGCCATCGTCGCGGCGCTTCAGGCCTCCAGTGGGAGCATGCAGCACGCCCACCACCTCGTGGAGACGGTGCGCGACGTGGAGATGAACCACCTGGGCGTCCTCTGCGGATTCCAGGACGCCACCATGACGGTATTCGGCGGCCTTCGCTTCATCGATGTGCGCAACCGCGAGCAATTGAGGCAGGGCGTTGACGAGCCGTACGTGGTGGCGGAACGCCTCACTGCGCCCGCGTTTCCGTTCATCCTCGCACACACCGGCGTCAAACATCACTCCGGTACCGTGCATACGAGCCTCCGCGACCGCTGGCTTGAAGGGGAGCCTGCCGTCGTGGCCGGCTACGCCCGTATCCAGCGCATCGCGCAGATGGGCAAGCGCGCATTGCTCGACGCGGATTGGGAGCGCCTCGCCGCGCTGATGGCCGAAAACCACGCCATCCAGCGTGACCTGGGCGGATCGGGCGATTCCAACGAACGCCTGATACGCGCCGCATTGGACGCGGGCGCCCTGGCGGCCAAACTCGCCGGCGCCGGCGGAGGCGGCACGATCATCGCGCTGACCCACGAGCCGGAGCGGATCGGGAAGGCGCTGATGGACGCTGGCGCGGACACCCTGATTGAACTGGATCCAGAGGCCGCGGGCCTCGTTGTCGAACACCAGGAGAACCAAGCATGAATCATCCCAGGATTGCCTGCCTGGCATTAGTTTCGTTGTGTGCCGTTCCAGCGATTGCTCAGACCGCCGGCGGACCAAAGCCCACGCCGGCCGGCAGCAAGGACTGGCCGGGCAAAGGGTATGCCGGCGCCTACCCGCTTTGGGTGGAGCGCCGTGCGGCATTCTGGAAAGACCGCGAGAAGGATCAGGGCGCCGTCGTATTCTTCGGCGACAGCATCACCCAGGGCTGGCGGACGGTTGACAAGGCATTCCCGACGCTCAAAGTCGCCAACCGCGGAATCAGCAGCGATACCAGCAAAGGCCTGCTCTGGCGCCTTCAGGAAGACGTGCTGGACCTCCACCCGCGCGCCGTGGTTATGCTGATCGGCATCAACGACATCGCCGGAGGCGTAAGCCCGTCGGACGTCGCCTGGAATATCCGGGCGATGGTGGATCGGATGCGCGCGGCCAACCCGAAAATGCCGGTCATCCTGTGCAAAGTGATGCCGTGGAAAGAGGTGCCGGGCAAATCGCCGTCGCGAGTGATGCAGACGAACGCGCTCATCGAGAGCATCGCCATCGGAAGGCCACAGGTCGCGGTGTGCGACACCTTCTCGCCGTTCGCCACGTCGGAAGGCGTCTGTCGCAAAGAGGAATTCCCCGACCTGCTGCACCCCAACGAAGCCGGCCACGTGAAGTGGACTGCCGCGCTCACGCCGGTCATGAAGAAGATGGGGATTCTGTGAATACAGAATGCAGAGTGATGAATGATGATTTCCGATATTCATCATTCATCACTCTGCATTCTGCATTTCCGTTACACGTCTATCTGGGCCTTCTGAACGGTGCCGCTGTAGTCCACGTACACGGTCTTCCACTCGCTGAAGACGTCCAACACCTGCTCGCCGCCTTCGCGGTGGCCGTTGCCTGTGGCGCGGGTGCCGCCGAACGGGAACTGGATCTCGGCGCCGATGGTCGCGGCATTCATGTAGAAGATGCCGGTGTAGACATCGCGGGCCGCGCGGAACGCGTTGTTGACGTTGGAGGTAAAGATGCTGGCGCTGAGCCCGAACTGGGTGTTGTTCGCGGCATCGATCGCTTCATCCAGGCTTCCGACCGGTATGATTACGGTCACCGGCCCGAAGATCTCTTCCTGGGCGATCCGCATGCCCGGCTTCACATCGCCGAACAGTGTCGGCTGCACGAAATTGCCGTCCGCCAGCGCGCCGCCGGACGCCATTCCGCCGCCGCAGAGCAGGGTTGCGCCCTCGGCCTTCCCGATCTCGATGTAGGAGACGATCTTCTTCGCCGCGGCCGCGTTGATCACGGGTCCAACGTCGGTCGTCGCGAGGAGTCCGTCGCCGAGGCGCAGCGCTTTCGCGCGTTCGGTCATCTTTTTCGTGAACTCGGCCACGACGGCCTTGTGGACGATGATGCGCGAGCTCGCGGTGCAGCGCTGGCCGCTGGTGCCGAAGGCGCCCCATATGCAGCCATCGACGGCGAGGTCGAGGTCGGCATCATCCATGACGATGATCGCGTTCTTGCCGCCCATTTCCAGGCTCACGCGCTTGAAAGTGGGAGCGCAGCCGGAGCTGATGTCGCGGCCGACATCGCTGCTGCCCGTGAAGGAGACGAGATCCACATCGGGGTGGCTCACCAGCGCCGCGCCGCACACGGAGCCGGGGCCGTGAACCAGGTTCAATGCCCCGCCGGGTATGCCGGCGTGCACCAGGATTTCCACAAGGCGCGTCGCGAGCAGCGGCGTGTCCGACGCCGGCTTGAAAACGACCGCGTTGCCCATCACGAGGGACGGCGCGAGCTTCCACACCGGGATGGCCGAAGGGAAGTTCCACGGGGTGATGAGGCCGCATACGCCGATGGGCTGGCGCTCGCACCAGGCCTGCTTGTTGGGAAGCTCGCACGGGGCGGAGTAGCCGTGGGCCCGACGGCCTTCTCCAGCGATGAAGTACATCATATCGATGGCTTCCTGAACGTCGCCGCGGGCTTCGCTGATGACCTTGCCCATCTCCCGCGTCATTTCCTGCGCCAGTTCCTCTTTGCGGCGGACCATTTCCTCCGCGGCCTTGAAGAGAAACTCCGCGCGTCTCGGCGCCGGAACGAGCCGCCACGTCTTATACGCGGCGCGTGCGGACGCCACCGCGGCGTCGATCTCGGCCTTCCCGGACTTCGGGAACTCGCCAATCACATCGCCACGGTTCGCCGGGTTGAGATCCTGGAACGTTTCGCCGCTCTGCGCGGGCACCCACTCCCCATTTATGTAGTTCTTGAACTGCTTCATGCACGTTACCTCCAACATATATGTTGGGACACCGCGGGGGGTGGGGGCAACTTGCTTTGATGGCGGATGGGCGCGACCGACGACCTGTCTCGGTCGGAATCGTCACTCTTCGTCGTTGTCCGAGAGTGCCTTTGCCGCCCACAGTAACCCGGCCGCGGCGCCGACCGCTGCCAGCGTGTAGATGATCGGCTCCCGGTTGGCCCGCGCGTTACGATAGGTTGCCAGCGCCTTCCGTGTTGCCGGCCGCCCGGCGCGCGCTTCGAGCCAGCGTCGAGCAACGTTCTGGGAGGTGATGCTGAGCGTGGGGTAGACGTGCGGCAGATCGGCGATCGCCCTCACCGAAAGCCCCTGGCGCATCGCGAGGGCCCATTCATGGATCATTTCCCCGGCGTTTGCGCCCAGGATATGGACGCCCAGGATGCGTCCGCGCCGACCGTCGGCGATGACCTTGATGAGTCCGGTCGTCTGATCCGTCGCGATGGCCCCGGCGTTTCGGGAGAATGGCTCGCGCAGGACGTCGATCTCCAGTCCCATGTCGCGGGCCTCTTCTTCGGTGAGGCCAAGATGGGCCAGTTGGGGCGTAGTGAATGTGGCCCAGCTGGTGGTGTCCGCCTCGGGCCCCGCGTCCATCGGCAGGAAGATGTTTCGTGCTACCCGGCGGGCCTGCTGTACGGCCAGATGGGCATATTGCAGGCTGCCACGCACGTCCCCGCAGGCCCAGACGTGCGGCCCGGTCGTGTGCAGGCGGGCGTCGGTCTTGACGCAGCGTGCCGAAACCTCGACGCCGGCTGCCCCGAGGTTAAGCCCATCCACGTTCGGCACCCTTCCGCCGGCCAGCAGGATCGTTTCGCAGCACGCTTCCGATGGGCCTCCAAATCCTCGCGTCAGCAGGGTATGGCATTTCTCGCCTGGCTGAACGGCCTCCAGGCAAGCGTCGAGGCGGATGTCCACGCCCTCGCCGCGGAGCGTCTCCACCAGCCACGATGTGAGTTCGATGTCATCGTGCTCAAGGATGCGGTCTCCCTCCTCCAGGAGGATGACCCGGGTTCCGAGGCGCGCGAACGCCTGGGCGAGCTCGACGCCCACCTGGCCGGCCCCGATGATCGCGAGCGAATCCGGCGCCCTCTCGAGTTCGAAAATGCTGGATGTGGTGCGGTAACCTGCCTCCTCGAGGCCGGGCACGTCCGGGAGGGCGGGAGACGAGCCGGTGCAGAGGATGAAATCCTGAGCGGAGATCGAAACGCCATCCAACTGGATGGTGTCCTCAGCGACGAACCGGGCATTGCCGATGCTCACTTCCACGCCGGCGTGCTGGAGCTGCTTTTCGGTGTCGTCGGACTCGCGAACCTGGTTCTGGACCTTGCGAACGTAGTCGAATGCCGAGGCGGAGGCGTCCGCCTGCACCGGACGGCCGGAAGAGATATCGCTGCCGGTCGCGATCGTGCGGGCGATCGTCGCGGCGTGGATCAATGCGGCGCTCGAGGGCGCTCCCCCGATATTACGTCGCCCTGACATCGGGCTTCGCTCGATAAGAAGCGTTCTCAACCCGTAGCCGGCCGATCTCAGCGAGGCCTCCACACCGGCCGGTCCGCCGCCAATCACCACCACGTCATAGTCGTGTCGTTGCCTGGACATCTCCGTCTCCCTCCCTGGTAGCGCTGCACGGCCGCCTGGGCGGCCCCAATCACAATATCGGCACCACCAGTCAACGATTATACGTCTTCACGCCAAATCCGACACAATTGGGAGGTACCCACACTGTAATCGGGGCCTGACGGGCGGGCTCTCGCGGAACGCTTCGGTGAATACGGCGGTTACGAACGCGGGTATTGTGGCGCTGAAACGGGCCACAAAGAGGATACAATGTGTATCATCACCTCATCCCATCGTCTCGATTTCATGGCTATCAACGAACAATACTCACCGACGCCGCAGGTTCTCCAGGAAACGCTTACGCGCGTCTTCGGCTTTTCCAGCTTTCGGCCGGGCCAGGCGGAGGTCGTAGAGGCCGGGTTGGCCGGCGGTCGCGTTCTCGGGGTGATGCCAACCGGCGGAGGGAAGTCCCTGTGCTATCAGATCGCGAGTGTGCTCCGTCCAGGCGGCACGCTGGTCATTTCTCCTCTCATCGCCCTGATGAAGGATCAGGTTGACTCCCTGCAACGCGATACCGGCCTCAGAGTCGCCCTCCTGAATAGCTCCGTGAGCCGGGCGGCGCAATCCGCCGCCCTGGACGACTGGGTCGGCGGGCGCCTGGATCTCCTTTACACCGCGCCGGAGCGTTTCCGCAACAAGCGATTCCTGGACGCCCTGACAGATCGGCGCCCACAAGTCATCGCCATCGACGAGGCGCACTGTGTGAGCCAGTGGGGCCACGATTTCCGGCCGGACTACCTGTTCCTGAAGACCGCGATCCAGCGCCTGTCCGTGCCGGTCGTCATGGCGTTGACCGCCACCGCCACCCGCGAAGTCCGGCAGGATGTGCTGGCCCAGCTGGGTATCGAGGGCGCTCGCACGATCATCACGGGTTTCGACCGACCGAACTTGCGCCTGGAAGTCTTGCGGCTGGCAACTGAACGCGCGAAACGCGACAGCCTGCGGCGCCTGTTGGCCGGCCTGCAGGGCAGCGGAATCGTCTACTGCGGCACCCGGAAAGAATCGGCGGCGACCGCCGAACTCATCCGATCCTTCGGGCGCACCGCGGAAATGTACCACGGTGAAATGGACGCCGCGGATCGCTCCGCCGTACAGACGCGCTTTATGGCCGGCCGGACCGAGATCGTCTGCGCAACAAACGCGTTCGGCCTCGGGGTCAATAAGGCCGACATCCGGTTCGTCATCCATACGGCGCTTCCAGGCACACTCGAAGCGCTTTACCAGGAGATGGGACGCGCCGGGCGCGATGGCGAACACGCGGACTGCGTTCTGCTGTTCGCGCCGTCCGATCTGACTCTGCAGCGGTTCCTCATCCAGGCCTCAACGCCGACGAAGACCAATCTGGACGACCTCCATGCTTACCTGACTTCGCTGGGGGCTGAGGCGCGGTTTTCCTGGGCCGATTCCGCTCAGCGGCTGGGCGTATCCCAAACGCTCCTGAGGTCCGCACTTGGGGAGTTGGAGAAGGCCGGCTTGGCGCGGCGCAAGGCGGACACCGATTCGGGAGACGTGCGCGTGGAAATGCTGTTCGGGGCAAACCCCCAGTCTGCCCTGCAGCATCGCGCTCTCGAATTGGACAAAGTGCGCGCCAACAGGCTGAGGAAATTGCAGTCCGTGGAAGCTTACGCGCGATTGACGACATGTCGCCGGGCTTGCATCCGGCGGTATTTCGGAGAGGAACAGATCCCGGACACGTGTACGAACTGCGACAATTGCCTCCATTCCCACCGCTCCGGCCGAGGCGGAACTCAGCCTTTCGCGCAACGTTCGTCCGAGGTCGCCATGACCATCCTTCAGTGTGTCGGGCGGTATAGCGGCAAGATCGGCCGGACAACGGTCGTGAGGGTGCTGGCGGGCTCGAACGACAAGAGGATCGTCGCTCTGCAGGACTGGTACGCGGAGTATCATGGCCGCCTGAAGAACATTTCCCGTGCGGCTGTGGGCGCGGCTATGGACGAACTGCTCGAAGACGGATACATCGAGGCCGGGGTGATGACCCGGAACGAGTCGGCGCTTCCCGTGGTTCAGATTACGGCGCTGGGACGCCAGGTTCTGTCCGGACAGGCGCCCGCGCCGGCCGTAGCTGTCAGCGCTCCGAGGCTTGTCGGAGGAGACCCTGCCCGTTCCCCGGTTGAAGCGTTGACTGAGGCGGATATGGCACTGTTCGAGGCGCTACGGGCCTGGCGCATCGCAAGGGCCCGGGCGCTCGAAGGGCCCGCATACACGATCGCGAGCGACGCCGTATTGCGCGGCATCGCAGCGGTGCGGCCCGCGACGGAGGAGGAACTCCTCGCCGTGCGGGGGATGGGCCCCGGCCTGATGGCGAAATGGGGCGCCGACATATTGGCGGTCGTGAGACAGGCGTCGGGCGGCGCTGCATCATTGCCGGATGCACCCGGCAGAGTATACGATGACCACATGTCCGGCGCGTGAGAGGAGAACGAAGTGGCAACTATGGTCAGCATCGTCGGTATCGGAGGGTCGCTGGACGGCTCGTCCAGCAGCCTGGCCGCGTTGAAGATCACGATGGACGCGGCCGAAGCGGCCGGCGCGAGTACGATGGTCCTTGACCTTCACGATCTGAAGCTTCCGATGTACGAGCCTTCCCTTGAGGCAACGCCGTCCGTTCAGAAGCTAGTTTCGGCCGTTCGGGACGCGGATGGACTGGTCTGGAGCAGCCCGTTGTACCACGGGACGATCAGCGGGGCATTCAAGAACGCGCTGGACTGGCTCGAACTGCTTCGACGCGATGATCCGCCGTACCTGACCGATAAGGTCATCGGTCTCATCAGCACCGCGGGCGGCGCGCAGGGGCTTCAGGCGATCAACACGATGGAGTTTATCGTGAGGTCGCTGCGAGGCTGGACGATTCCGCTCGTGGTCCCGGTGGCAAACGCATGGCAGGCGTTTGAAGCGGACGGCCGGGCGAAGGACCCGGTCGTTGAAAAGCTGCTTCGTGCGCTGGGAAGCGAGGTCGTGCGGTCAGCCGGCGTGTTTGGAGCGGGCGGCGCCACAACGGCGGACGCTCAGGCGGCGGAAGGCGTTTTGAACCCGGTGTACTCGCCCGATGCGTGAGGGCCACGCGGATCGGGATGTCAGTCCGCCTGGCTTGAAACGCGCAAGATGTGGACGGTGCGAACCCGCCGCCCCTCCATGGCTTCAACGCGAAGCGTGTAGCCGTCGGCGGTCACCTGCTGTCCCTGCTCGGGCACCGCGCCGAGGCGCCACTGGATGAAGCCGGCCACGGTCTCCGCGTCCTCCGCCTCCAGCGCGATGTCCAGATCGCGCTCCAGATCGTCAAGGGTCACCCCGCCGTCAACGAGCCACGCATCTTTGCCTGCCGCCTGCACTTCCGGATGCTCGTGCTGGTGTTCGTCCTGGATGTCGCCGACGATTTCTTCCAGAACGTCTTCCAGCGTGACGATGCCGGACGTGCCTCCCCACTCATCCAGCACGAGCGCCATGTGGATGTGGGACGACTGGAACTGTCTCAGCAGCGAGTCCAGAGCCTTGGTTTCGGGGACAACCAATATGTCGCGCCGCGCATCGCGGATGGTTGCGCCTTCCCGCCCCGCAACGGAAAGGAGGTCCTTGATGTGGACCATTCCGATCACCTGGTCCGCGTCTGGATCGCATAGCGGAAACCGGGTGTAGCCGGCGTCGTTGGCGCGTACGATGTTTTCGGCCAGCGACAGGGAGGTTGTCAGGTAGGCCATATCGACGCGCGGCACCATGATGTCTCGCGCATTCCGGTCTCCGATAATGATGGCATTTCTGGCCATTTCCGCTTCGTCGGCGCCCACGGCGCCGCGCGCTTCCGAGGACGACACGATGAGGTTGATCTCTTCGGGTGAGTGCACTTCCGCCTGCGAACGCGGGTCTATCCCGAACAGGCGCAGCGCCGAGTGCGTCATCCCCGTGAGTATCCACACCGGGACGTACATCACCCGGTAAAAGAGCGTTACGAAGGGGGCCAGAATAACGGCCACGCGTTCCGCTCGCTGGATCGAGATGTATTTGGGTACCTGCTCGCCGAATACAACCTGCAGCGCGGCCATAACCGCGATGCTGAAGAAGAGGGCGAGAGTGTGTTCGTTGTCACTGCCCAGCGGCAGTTTCCGGAAGAGAGGTTCCAGCAGCCGGCTCATCGCGGGCTCGCCCATCTTGCCGAGAAGCAAGGTGGTGACGGTGACGCCGATCTGGGTGGCGCTGAGGAAATACCCCAGGCGGCGCTGCGCTGCCAGGGCGCTGCGAGCGCCTCGCGAGCCGTCTTCAGCCAACTCCTCAAGGCGGGTGGGGCGTGCCTTGACGATGGCGTACTCGGCGGCCACAAAAAACGCGCTAAGGGTGATTAAGAGCACAATGCCCACGCCGCTCAGCGCATCGTGCAAATTAATGCCTGCCCATACTAGTGTCGCTGCGGGTTGAAGCCCGGTTGCGGACAGAACGTGTGCGTCCATAAGGGGCGGCGATATGGCCTCGCCGTGGGCGCGACGGACGACGTCCAGACCGTTCTCCTCAACGGTGAAGGGACGCTGCCCGGGTTGCGGCGCTCAAAGTTTTGCCGCATCATCAGATATTATAACACAGGGGGTAAGCGTGCGTCGTGCAATCTTCGGCGCGCCCCGTTTGGCCGCGGTGCCTGATCGGACGACTTGGGACGAGGCGTCGTCGCGGCGCATACACTGTAAGGGCGCCGGGCGCAAGCACTCCAAACGCGCTCCCTCGATCTGCTTATGAAAACATTAAACATCGCATCCGCCTTGGCCGCGCTGTCGGTCACGACCGGCGCCGCAACTGCAGCCGCGCCGATGAGCCGGGGCGCCTGGATATGGTCCCCGGGCCCTGAGAACCCCCGAAACCTGCACGCCTATTTCCGCAAGACGTTCACGCTTTCGGCGCCGCCTTCGTCCGCGATCGTCCGGGTGACGGCGGATAACCGGTACGTCCTCTACGTCAACGGACAGCGCGTCTCGCGTGGCCCTGCCCGCAGCCACACGCGCTGGATGGCATACGAAACCCTGGACATCGCGAAATACCTGACGGCGGGGACGAATGCGCTTACCGCTGTCGTTGCGCATTACGGAGAGCCCACCTTCCGCACGCAAAACGCGAGGGCAGGCTTCCTTCTGGAAGCCGATATCCGGGACGGCGCCAGGACCGTGGAGGTCCAGACCGACCAGACGTGGAAATGCCTGCCGTCGGAAGCCTGGGCTCGCGACGTGGACAAAATGAGCCTCCAACTGGCATTTCCGGACGTCTTCGACGCGCGGAAAGAGCCGGTCGGATGGCGTGAGGTGGCGTTTGACGATTCCTCGTGGAAGCCCCCAACCGTCATCGGCCCGGCTGGGACCGCTCCTTGGACCGACCTGGCGCCCTCCGGCCTGCCGCCACAGATAGAGGAGCCACTCCGCCCTGCGGCCGTCGTGGACGTTCTCGCAGTCAAAGTACCGCCTCCGGCGGCGCAGATCGATATGGCGTCGTTCTTCGACCGCAAGGGTTGGGCCGTAGCGTATGCCAGCACGTGTCTCTACGTTCCAACCGCCCGCACTGTGACCCTCGAAATGGGCTGCGATGACGCGGCCAAAGTGTGGCTGGACGGCGGCCTGGTTCTGGAGCGGATCGACGGCGGCCCGGCCGCCGCGGCGCAGGCGGTCACGGAGGTCAAGCTTAAGGCCGGCTGGCATCGCGTGATGGTGAAAGTGGTCCAGGTGGTCGGCCAGTGGAAACTGTTCTTTGGCGTTTCCGGGCCGGGGGCGAAGGGCATCGTCCTGTCATCTGAAAAGGATGCCGCAAAACCGGGTTCCTGGCGCATTTCGCCGTTATACGAATTCGATGCCGCCAAGGGACTGCGTCCGGGATACGATCACGCATTCCCGCCGGAAACGGGTGGCGTGACACCCGAATGGACGCTGACCCAGGCGCCGATCACAACCATTCGTTCGATCGCGACCATTATGCGCACCGAACCGGTGCTCGGCAACGGCACATCGCTTGTCGAAAACTCCGCAAGTCTCGCAACGGAAACCCCCGAAGCGACCTTCCAGTGCCGCGCGGGAAAGGACGGCGCGGTGCTGCTCGATATGGGTCGCGAGGTGCTGGGATATCCCCGTGTCACGATCAGGGGCGCCCAGGGAGGCGAAATTGTCGATATGGGGTATGGCGAAGGGTTGGTCGGGCCGGACGGCGCTTACGTGAGCCCCCGGAACGGTGCCAAGGGCCGGCTCAACCCGGAGTACAAAGACGTTGCCTACGCCGACCGGTTCATCTGCCGCCGCGGCGACAACACCTTCGAGCCGACCGATAAGCGCGCTTTCCGGTACTGGCAGATAGAAATCCGGAACGCCGCGAAACCGGTGACGCTCGCGGAGGCCACGGTCGGGCTGGCCACTTACCCTGTCGCCTATCGGGGCGCGTTCGAGTGCAGCGACCCGATCCTCAATCGGATATGGAACATGGGTCGATGGACGCTCCAACTGAATATGGATGACGCGTACACGGACTGTCCGTGGCGCGAGCGCGCGCAGTGGTGGGGTGACGCGCGCGTTGAATCGCTGGTGAACTATTACTGCTTTGGCGATACGGCCCTCATGCGCCGCGCGCTCGTCCAGGCGGCCCAGAGTCAGGACGCAGAGGGGATCGTTCGCGGTGTCTTCCCAACGGACTGGGATGGCGCGCGCCTGCCATCATTCTCATTGATGTGGGTCTATTCGCTCTGGGAGTACTATCTGTTCACGGGTGATTCGTCTCTGTTCGCGTCTATGACGCCGGTGATCGACCGACTGATGGGCTTTTTTCAGGCTCGGATGAGCGACGAAGGCGGACTCCTGAAAGACGTGCCATACTGGGTATTCATCGATTGGGCGCCGGGCATGGAGGTACAGCGCTTCGGTGTTTCGGGTCCGCTGAACTGCCTCTATTACCGGGCGCTGCTCGCCACGTCGGACATCGCGCGCGTCAGCGGCGACCCGGACAAGGCGTCGCGATACGCGGCAAAGGCAGCCGCCGTGAAAGCCGCCATCAACAACCTGCTGTGGGCGCCCGATGAACGCGTCTATATGGGCGCCATCGACAAGGGCAAGCGGATAGGCCCGCCGTCGCAGCATATGTCGAGCCTCGCCGTGGCGTTCGGCATCGCACCCCGGGAGCGTGCGGCGGACACGATGCGGCGCGCGGACACTGATCCTCTTTCCGTCAAAATCGGTTCGCCCTATTTCTCATCGTTCTACCTGGACGCCCTGTACGCCATGGGACGGCATTCCGATGCCTTGGCGTACATCCGGAAGAACTGGGGCGGGATGCTGGACTGGGGCGCCACGACTTTCTGGGAGAAATGGGAGCCGACAGACAGCCTTTGCCACGGCTGGTCCGCTTGTCCGACAAAGGATTTACCGGCCCAATACCTCGGCGTTCGACCGACCTCGCCCGGTTGGGCTGAATGGGAAATCGCGCCGGCCTTCTGCGACCTGCAATGGGCGAAGGGCGTCGTTCCGACCGTGAAGGGTGACATCAAGGCGTCCTGGAAGCGCCAGGAGCGCGGCGTTGCTCTCACGCTCACCGTTCCCGGCGGTACAACCGGCCGCATCGTTCTTCCGCGGAAGGAATGGGAGAGCGCCTCGTGGCGGGTAAACGGCAAGTCGCTGATTTCGTCTTCGGCCAAGCTGTCGAAGGTTGATGCGAGCTGGGTGTTAACGCTAGCCCAACCCGGTGACTATGATGTGGAAGTGACCGGCGGCCCCTCGTGACGATAGGGCTGTTGGCCGACAATATGATGGGGTCAACCCCCGATCCCTGCAAGAACTGTTTGAAAGGCATTAGATGGCACAACGTATCCGTACCGCGTCGGTCGCCCGCACCGCCGTTAGGCCGCATCCCCGCAATCCTCGTCCGGTAAACGACGCCCGCGTGGACGCGATGGTCGCTTCCTATGAATCCGATCCGTCGATCCTGGAGCGGCACCCTATCCTCGTTCAGGATGACGGAGGGATGCTGACCGTGGTCAGCGGCCACCACCGATTGATGATGGCGAATCGCCTGAAGCTGCCCGAAGTCTGGGTGGACATCTGGAGCATGAATGACGAGGAAGCCTATTTCGAACTCGTCCGCGCGAACGAACAGGAGCCGATGGACCTGCTTTCCTATGGCCTCCATTTTGTGCATATGCCGCAGAAGATGCTTCCTGGCGCCTACGCCAAGGCGATCGGACGCAGCGCCACGTTCGTGGCGGCGGCCCGCCGCGCCGCCGAGGTCTACGACAGCCTTCCGGGTGTTCTCAAGGCCCAGGTTGACGGCCAGGTGAGCGGCTGGACGCTGGCGCACGTGGGACGGGCCGATCCGTCTTCCTGGGAGGCTATCGTCGAGGAGGTTGTCGGCAATCGGCTTTCGCCGGGTCAAACGGAAGTGCTGGTGAACGAATATACCGGCGCAACGAAACGTCCCAATGCCGCGGCGCCGGACGGAGACCACGTGGACGACAACCCCTTCCTGGATGTCGCCAACGGCGCTGTCGCGCCGGCCAGCGAGGCCGAGCGCGAAGCCTTCCGCAAGGAGGCCCTCGCCGCCGCGGCGGAGCGGGACGCCGCTGAAGACGAGGGGATGTTCAAGCGGGGCGACACCGAGGCCGGGCGCCAGCCGAAAAAACTCAAGGCCGAGACCGGCGCCGACCCCCGCGAAGTGATGGGCGTGGTCATCCACATGTTCCGTGAAGTCCACGACCTCGTCTCGCGGATCAACACGAGAGACCTGGACGAAGAGCAGAAGCAGATCGCCCGCGAAATTCTCCTGGGCCTTTTGGACGCCCTCGGCTGATCCCCGATGGGGAAATGGGGAAATCTGGAAACGGGGAGATGAGGAAATGCCCGAACATTTCCCCGTTTCCTCGTTTTCCCATTTCTCCATTGTCTCATTTCCCTGGTTGACGGCGATGCGTTCGGGTCTTACCATGGACTTAACGCATTTTCGCGCGCGACTGCGCTCGCCCGGTGGTGGCGATGAAGGGATCCTGGCACAGTGATGAACTCCTCGGTTGAATGGCACGGCCTGTTGAGGCATTATCGCGACTACCTTCCGGTTACCGATAAGACTCCGATCGTGTCGTTGTATGAAGGGGCCACTCCACTGATCCCCGCGCCGGCGATCTCGCGCCGTGTCGGGCATGGCGCGCGCGTTTATCTGAAATACGAGGGACTGAACCCCACGGGTTCCTTCAAGGATCGCGGGATGACGATGGCGATCAGCCACGCGGCCGAGGAGGGCGCGAAGGCTGTTTTATGCGCGTCCACGGGGAACACCTCTGCGAGCGCGGCGGCCTACGCGGCGCGCGCCGGGATGAAGTGTGTTGTGCTGCTCGAATACCACAAGGGCGCGATCGCGATGGGGAAGCTCGCCCAGGCGCTGATGCACGGCGCGTTGATTGTGCCCGTGGAGGGTAACTTCGACGAGTCCCTCCATCTTGCGCGAATCATGGAGCGAAAGTACCCGATCACTCTGGTCAATAGCGTGAACCCGTACCGCATCGAGGGGCAGAAAACGGGCGCGTTCGAGATTGTGGACGTCCTGGGCCGCGCGCCTGACCTGCATTGCATCCCGGTCGGTAACGCCGGCAATATCACGGCGTACTGGAAGGGGTACAAGGAGTACCACGAGCGTGGGAGGTCGGATTCCCTGCCGCGGATGATGGGCTTCCAGAGCGCTGGCGCGGCCCCGATCGTGCTAGGCCACCCGGTGCGCGAACCGCAGACGATCGCCACGGCGATTAAGATCGGAAATCCCGCTTCGTGGAAACAGGCGGAAGCGGCCCGCGATGAATCAGGCGGCAGAATTGACATCGTTACCGATGAGCAGATATTGAACGCATACGGAATCCTCGCGAGGGAAGAGGGGGTGTTCTGCGAGCCCGCCAGCGCGGCGAGCGTTGCGGGCCTCCTCCAACTGGCCGAGCAGGGGTACTTCGAGACTGCGGACATTGAGAACCCCGTGATTGCGTGCGTGCTGACCGGGCACGGCCTGAAGGACCCCGACCGCGCCCTGGCGCAGGTGGCCCTTCCGGAGCCGGTCGCCGCGACTGAAGACGCCGTGGCGCGGGCCTGCGGATTCTGATGGCGAGGCTGATGGTATAATCGCTCTAGAGGTGTGACATGGCTGTGATTCAACTTGAGGTCCCGGCATCCGTTGCCGAGTGGTACCGCGAAATTGGGCCGGCTGACAAGGCCAATGATGGCGTGGACTTCCTCCTATGGTTGGAGGACCGGCAAAAGAGGCGCGAGGCCGGCACACAATTAGGCCCGATAATGGATGAGATCGGCCGGCAGGCGCAGGAGCGCGGGCTTACCCCCGATCTTCTAGAGGAAATTCTGCGTAATGAATAGACGGGTGGTCTTCGATACCAGCGTCCTGGTTCGAGCCGTCGTGACTCCCCGGTCATGGAGCCGGCGGGCTCTGGATGTGGCTCGAACAGAAGACTGGCTGTTGGCATCGGAGGCGACTCTCAACGAATTGAGCGAGGTTATGATGCGTCCGAAGTTCGATCGATTAGTCGATCTGCGGCTTCGGATTGCTTTCATTAAATTGTACGTGACGGCAGTGCAAATGGTGCCCATCCACCGCAGAGTAGCCTTCTGCCGAGATCCCAAAGACGATCTATTCCTCGAAGTCGCGATCAACGGCAGGGCTGATTGCGTCGTGACGGAGGATGATGACATGATCGACATGTGCGCCATTGAGGGGATTCCTATACTCACGCCTGCCGCATTCCTCGATCTGAATGGTCCCTGACGGTTGCTTCTCCACATGAACTTACTGCACATCGCCTCCGGCGAAGCGAACAGGGATATCTTCAACCCGATTTTCCGATCGGAAATTGCCCGCTTCGGAGAGCTGCGCATAGTTGAGGATGGCAGCTCGCTTTCCGGCGATGAACGCACCGCCTTGATACGCGGGTGCGACGTTCTGCTCACGGGTTGGGGCGCCGCGCCGGTTTCGGCCGCCGTCGCATCGGAGCCGGGGACCTTGCGATATGTCTGTCATATCACCGGCGAAATGCGCCGCACTGTTCCCATTGAGATCATCGACGCGGGCATTCCTGTCACCAATTGGGGCGATACTCCCGCGAGCGGGGTTGCGGAGGGCGCCATGGCGCTCCTGCTCGGCGCGGTGAAGGAGATTCACCTTCGCGTGAAGCACATCGAGCGCGGAGGCTGGGGCTTGGACCCCGCGACCCACGGCGGGACGCTGGAAGGGCTGAACGTGGGAATCTACGGTTTCGGGGCCATCGGCCGCCGGTTCGTGGACCTTCTGCGCCCTTTCGGTTCGACCATCCGGATATTCGATCCGTTCGCCGCGGGCCTCCCCGATGACTGTCTGCGCGTCTCCTCGCTGGAGGAGTTGTTCGATACGAGCGAGGCCATCGTCATTCACGCCGCACTTTGCGATGCAACCGCCGGGAGCGTGACCGCGGGCCTGTTGGCAAAGCTTCCTGATCACGGCGTTGTGGTCAACACCGCGCGCGGCGGCATCATCGATCAGGATGCGCTGTTCGCGGAACTCGAGTCAGGCCGCCTTCGCGCAGGGCTGGACGTCCTGGACCCGGACAGCCTGCCCGAAGACCACCCGGCCCGAGGTTGGGAGAACCTGATCCTGACCGGGCACCACATCGAGAACCCGTGGCCCTTGGATGGGCGCCCCGCGACCGCGCTGACACCAATGCAAAGGGTATGTGTCGAAAATCTGAGGCGTTTCGAGGCCGGCGAACCGCTCAAGTTCACGATGGATCGGACGCGATACCTCCTCAGCACGTAGTCCGAACTGGGAAACCACAAAGGCACGAAGGCACAAAGATCGGTCCTTTGTGCCTTCGTGCCTTTGTGGTTTCCCAGTGCTGAGTACTCTACAGAACTCCGAAGTACTCGTTCTTCTCCCAGTCGGTCACCGTGGCGCGGAAGCGATCCCACTCAAGCTTCTTGTTCTTGATAAGCTTGTTGAAGCAGTGGTCGCCCAGTGCCTTTTTGAGGAGTTCGCTGCCTTCAGCGGCGGCGATCGCGAGATCCAGGTCGCCGGGAAGAGTGGCGATGCCCTGCTCGATTCTCTCTTCGTCCGTGAGGCGGTAAAGGTTGCCGCTGCTCATCGGCGGGCACTCGTAGCCCTTTTCGATTCCATCAAGGCCGGCGGCCAGCATCGCGGCGAACGCGAGGTACGGGTTGCAGGCAGGATCCGGGCTGCGCAGTTCGATGCGCGTTGCGTTTTCCCTGCCGGGCTTGTATCCGGGGATGCGGATTAGGTCGCTGCGGTTCTTAACGGCCCAACTCACG
The DNA here is from genome assembly GCA_036504095.1 of Armatimonadota bacterium. Lineage (NCBI taxonomy): Bacteria > Bacillati > Armatimonadota > Armatimonadota bacterium. Next base: position 60,522 of record DASXVS010000040.1, read on the forward strand.
TAAACCGGGGCTTCATAACCGGGGACGAGGCGCTTGTACGAGTTTACCCACTGGTTCATCACGAGGGTGATCTCGGGGATGTGCTTCATCAAGCCGGCGATGTACTGCCGCGCAATCTTGGAAAGGTGGACTTCATCCTTGGCATCGAAGAACGCGTTGCGATCGCCCTTGAACAGGCTTTGGTGAACGTGCATGCCGCTGCCGTTCTGTCCGCCAACGGGCTTGGGCATGAACGTGGCGTGAACGTTGTTCGCCAGCGCAACTTCCTTAACCACCAGCCGGTAGGTCATGGCGTTGTCCGCCATCGTCAGGGCGTCCGTGTAGCGGAGGTCGATCTCGTGCTGGCTGTGGGCGACTTCATGGTGGCTGTACTCTACGCCGATACCCATCTCTTCCAGGGCCATCACGGTGTCGCGGCGCAGGTCGTGGGCAACGTCAACGGCCGTCTGGTCAAAGTAGCCGCCCTCATCGAGCGGCGTGGGGTCATTGGCGCCCTTGAAGTAGAAGTACTCCAATTCCGGTCCCACGTAAAAAGTGAAGCCCAGGTCCGCGGCGCGCTTAAGCTGGCGGCGCAGGATGTAGCGCGGATCGCCTTCGTACGGGGTGCCATCGGCCGCGTTCTTGATATCGCAGAACATGCGGGCCGTGGGAACGTCTCCGAAGGGGATCAGGCAGAAGGTCGATGGGTCCGGCATAGCGATCATATCGGATTCGTCGATTCGGGCAAAGCCTTCGATCGAGGAACCGTCGAAGCCCATGCCTTCTTCCATCGCGTTCGCAAGTTCATCGCGGGTAATGGCCACAGACTTCAGGAAGCCCAGAATGTCCGTGAACCACAGCCTGATGAAACGGATGTCCAGGTCCTTTGCCTGGCGCAGCACGTATTCGGTGTCTTTGGTGCTCATCAAAACCACTCTCTTTCGGAAGCGCTGGGCGGCCCGGGGAAAGGGCCGCTGCTTGGTACTCTCGCGGGGATTTTCCCGCCCGAGAAACATCGTAGCACCCAAAGGTTTCCAATACGTTACACGATGCGGCAATTGGGGAACCACGCCCGATAGAATGAAATCATGACTTATTTCGATCACGCGGCAACCACGCCTCTGGCGTCGGAGGTGCTGGAGGAGATGATGCCGTTCCTCACGGCGGCCTACGGCAACCCGTCCAGCATCCATTCTCTTGGGCAGGAAGCCAAGTGCGCTCTGGACGTCGCGCGCGACCGCGTTGCCGGCCTCTTGCACGCTCAGGCCCGCGAAATCGTATTCACTTCCGGGGGAACCGAGGCGGACAACCTGGCGATACGCGGGTCGCTGTGGCAGAACGAAAACAAGGGACGCCACTTGGTGGTCTCGTCCATCGAGCACGAGGCCGTACTGGACACGGCGGAGAGCATGCGCGTTCTCGGCTGGGACGTTACGCTCCTTCCGGTGGATCGCGCCGCCGTCGTTCAACCGGACGCTTTGAAGGACGCGATGCGCCCCGACACCACCCTGGTGTCCGTGATGACGGCGAACAACGAGGTGGGGACGATCCAGCCGATCGCCGAACTCGCCGCGATAGCGCATGAAGCCGGCGCGCTGTTCCATACCGATGCGGTTCAGGCGATTGGGGCGATTGATGTCGCTCCGAACGAGATGGGTGTGGATCTGCTGAGCCTCAGCGGGCACAAGCTGTACGGGCCGAAGGGCATCGGCGCGTTGTGGGTGCGCCACGGTATGCGCCTGGCGGTTCAGATGACGGGTGGGGGACAGGAACGCGAGCGCCGCAGCGGCACGGAGAACGTGGCGGCCATCGTCGGACTGGGCAAGGCGTGTGAAATGGCCGCGGAGGGACTGCTGAACGGGGCGCCTGGGCGCCTCTCCGCGCTGCGCGACCATCTGATATCCGGTTTGATGTCCGCCGTTCCCGGCGCCGTCCTCACGGGACACCCCTCTCGGCGTCTGCCGGGAAGCGCGAGTTTCCTCTTCCCCTGGGTAGAGGGCGAGGCTATCCTGCTGAACCTCGACTTCGAGGGCTTCTGTGTGAGCAGCGGCAGCGCGTGCAGCGCCGGCGCCATCGAACCGAGCCACGTGCTCCTGGCGATGGGCTTCAGCCCGGATGATGCGCGCGGCGCGCTGCGATTGACGCTCGGTCGTGATAACACGGAAGCGGACGTCGATCGACTGCTGGGCGTGCTTCCGGGAATCGTCCAGCGGCTTCGAGACCTGCGGCCCGGCGGCTAAGAGCGCCGGACGCCCCCCATCCCCCGCCGCCCTGGCTGCTGCTCTCCGCCATTCATCATTCATCACTCCGAATTCATCATTCCCGCCCGAAATACCCTGCCAAATCCCTGGCCGTGGTGTGGAATAGTCCTGTAGACCAATAGGACGGAACACCCATGGCAGCAAACACCAAAGAAATGAGCATGGCGGTTAATATCCCGCCCAACGCCCCCCAGCACGTTTACGCGGCCGCCGCGGAACAGGCGCTGGAGTGGGGCCGAGCCGATGGCGCGCTCGAGGTGAGCAATCTCGGGCTTTCCCGCCACCCTGCTTACACGGGGCTCCGCGTGTTTCGCGGCGAAGCGCTGATCAAGCATAACCGCTACAGTGAGGCCGAAGAGGATCTGCGCGCGGTGCTCGCCTCCGAGCCGCAGCATCCACGCGCCCTGAAAGCGATCTGCTATCTCCTGATGGACCGGCAGCGCTACCGTGAGGCCCTTGTCTTCCTTGAGCGCGCCGAATTCGTCATCATGGGCGATGCTGAGATCATCGAATGGCTGGGCGTTGCCGAACAGCGGGCCGGGCAGGAGCCCGAGGCGCCACCGCCGCCGCCCAGTTTCCTGTTCTCGCCCGAGGCTCAGAGCCGGGTCCAGGAAGTGCTTGCACTGAATGGCGTGAAGTCCGTGCTGCTGGAGTGCGGGGGCGACAACAGGCTGTTTGGTGAAACCTCCACTCCCGCCGCCGACGATCTGAAGCGCATGGGGGTGCTGGAGGCCAGCGCGGCCGGCGTGCTGCACGATTGTGGTTTCGGCGACCTGACCGACGTTTCCCTGCACAGCGAGGAGACCATCTGTACATCCCGGCGCGGTCCGAAAGGCGTCATGAGAGTCGCCGCGGATGCGCAGCTTCGGGAGGGCCTCATTGCGTGGCATCTGACGAAGGCATTAGCGGAGGGTACCGCGTGAAAACAGTTTTGCAGAGTCTGAACAAGACGCCCGGCGTCCTCGGCAGCGCGTATCTGTGCGGCGAGACCGAAGTGGCGGATTTCGGAGAGGCGATCGGCGGAGCGGCGGCGTTGCCCCTGGCGCGTCGGGCCGCCGATGCCTGCAGGCGATGGGTTGAAGGTGGGGGCACACCGCTGGACGCCGCCGTATTTGTCGGCACGGAAGGACGCCTGGTGGTGCGAACCGCCGGTCAAGGCCACTTGGTGGCTTTTGCGGAGAACGACGCGGCTGCCGGGCTCCTCAAGATGAGGATGCGGGATGCCGCGGCGCAGATGAAGGCCGTGGGGTAGTCTCCCGGGGCTCAGGGACGGGATCGAGGCGTTAGGGACACAAATGGCAACTATCAATTACGCGCTCAAGGAGATCAGCTACAAGATCGTCTACTACGGCTGCGGGATGTGCGGAAAGACAACGAACCTGCAGGTCATCCACAGCATTTTGCCCGATACGGCGAAAGGCAATCTGGTGTCCCTGGCAACGCAGCAGGACCGGACGCTGTTCTTCGATTTTCTGCCGGTAGACCTTGGCACGGTGAACGGCCTGAAGGCACGGTTTCAGGTGTACACAACGCCCGGACAGAGTTTTTACAGCGCCACGCGAAAGATCGTGCTGCGCGGCGCGGACGGGGTGGTGTTCGTTGCGGACTCGCAGTGGGATCGCATGCGCGAAAACCTCGCATCCTGGCAAAGCCTGGCAACGGACCTGGCTGAACACGGGATGGCAATCGCCGATATGCCGACGGTGATCCAGTACAATAAGCGAGACCTGCCGAATACCGCGCCGGTGGATTACCTGGAGAAACTGTTGAACCCGGATGGCCGGCAATCATTCTCCAGCATCGCCTCTTCCGGTGAAGGGGTTGTGAACACACTGAAGGCCATCAGTAAGGGAGTACTCATCCGGGCAACCTGAACCTGGAAGAGGTTACGTTGCGGCATGCGTCCGAGGATCTGGTGCTTCGAGCACCCCGCGGGACGCCCGGGAGGGATGACGTTATGTCAACAGCACAATTCAATGCACTACACGCGGCCCTGGCCGAGGGATTGGCCTCGGTCAAAGCCGCCGGGCAATTCAAGAGCATAGCCCTGGCGGATGCGCGCGGGCTCGCCTGGGCATCCGATGGGGACGTGCCCATTCCGGACCACCTGGCCGCCATCCCGTCGCTGATCGCCCGAGCGTTCGCCGATCGCCAACCACTGCTCCGGTTCTACTCCGACAAGCGCATGCGGTTTGAGCACCGCAGCGACTCGCTGGCCTACATCAAGAAGGGCCTTCAGGGCGCACCGGCCGATCCGGTCTTTCAGCTGGATATGCCGGGCGACAAGGAAGCCGCGGAAGGCAACGAGTTTGTGGTGGGCTGGGACACCTCGCACCTGGTGATGCGCCAGATACGGGTCAGCGATGAGAAATGGTACCTACTGGGCGTAACCCCGAACGCCAACGCGGGCCGAGCCGCGCTGTCGAAGGCGTCTCCGGGCCTCGCCTCGATGCTCGACTCCGTCGCGAAAGCGGGCCGCGGGGACGCAGCAGTTTCCGCCGAAACCGAAGCGCTCCACCAGAGGCTGAACACGGCGATGAACGTGTTCCGCTCGTCCGCGCCTGACGTCCTCATGGCTGCGGTGACGAGCAAGGATGGCTTTGTCGTGGCCTCCCTCCAGGATGGCGCCGTTGATGCCGAACTTGTGGCGCCTCTGATGGGGCACTCATTCCTGGCCATTCAGGAATCCACGGAGCGCCTCTGCGGCGCCACCGAAAGCGCGATGCTGAAGATGGAACAGGGGATTCTCCTTTCACGGGAGTTGTCGGACGACCTGTTGTTTGCGGTCCTGCTCGCGCCGTCTGCGTGTATGGGTCTTGTTCTCAGCGCATTCGACAGGGCTGCGGTTGCGCTTCGCGATGCGCTGGAGGCACTGCCCGCGGCGGTAGCGGCCCCCCATGCCGAGGAGGTGATGGCGTGAGTTTCCAGGATGTGGTGATCGGCGAGCAGGAGTTCGCTGCAATCAATGATTGTCTGCGTGGATTCCTGAGGGAGTCCGAGGCAAAATGCGCGATCCTCGTGGACCGCGATGGCCAGATGCTGGCGCGCCAGGGTTTTACACAAGACCTGGATACCGTTTCGCTCGCCGCGCTGACGGCCGGCGCCATCGCTTCCACGCAGGAGATTGCGCGACTGCTCGGGGAGCCCGAGTTCACGGTCCTCTTTCACCAGGGGCAGCGGGAGCATATTCACTTTTCGCTCGTGGGTACACGGGCAATCATGATGTCCGTGTTCGATGACCGCACGACCATCGGTCTTATCCGGCTGGTGGCCTCCAAGGCGGTCGGTCTTCTGGCGGCGCAAATGTCGGCGCCTCATCTTCCGCCGCTCAATATCGGCGGCGAAGTCGCCGGTTTCGTCGAACGAATGGACAGCGTCATGGGGGTGGAATGATGGTTGCTGAGCCGGTTGGCGAGTTTGAGGGCACAGTTGACCGCGTTACTCAACGGTTGCGCAGGCTGCGCCACGGATTGCCGGAAATTCTGGCGGTATTCGTGCTTACGGCGGACGGGTTGCCCGTTAGCGCCGTCGCCCGGATCGGCGTGGACGAAGAACTTGTGGCGGCATCCGCCGCGGCGTTGCTGGGCCTTGCCCGAAAAGTGGCCAGGACTCTGCGCCAGGGCCGCCTGAATCAGATGGTGATCCAGGGCGCCACGCACGATTTTATCATCGCCGGCGGGCCGGGAGATGCGGTTATGGCGGCGGTGCTGGATAAGGGCGCAACGCTTGGCCTCGTTGCCGTGGATGTACAGCGCGCCGCGGAGGAAGTCTTGAGCCTGGTGTGACGGGATCGTTCGTTGGCCTGATGGCCGAAGGGGAGGGGACGTGGGTATAAGCGGGTCATTGTCGGACGTTACGCTTCTCGAACTGCTGCAGTTGATGAGCTGGGGGCGGAAAACGGGTGTGGCAACCGTGTTCTGGCGTGGAACCAGCGGGCGCATCTACGTGCAGGAAGGGCACGTCGTGCACGCTACGTTTGCAGGTGAGACCGGAGAGCCGGCCGCCCACAGGCTCCTCGCTCGGGAGGGGGGCAGTTTTACGTGGGAGTCCGGCCCGGCCGCATGCCCGACAACCATTACGTCGAGCACAACGAATCTGCTCCTGGAAGCAACCCGCCTGATGGATGAAGGCTCCGACGCCTCAAGCGCCCCCGAACGCAGCTCGCCTGCCCAGGCGCGCCACCTCTCCGTTGCGGGGTTCTTTTACATGCCCAAGTAGAGAGCGAATCCGCGCGAAGGGGTAAGGACAATACCGGCGGCTGGACGAATGAACCGTCCAACCGCCATTTGCTGTCACACAGGCGCCAACCGGTTTCAGATCACCTTCACGGCGTGGAGGCAGGCGATGTGCCAGCCGCTGATCCCGAGCATGACAGCGTTGGCGAAGAAGAGGAGCCGCCTGGAAGCCGCGGGGCTCTGTCTATTTACCTGGCGCAACAGGAAAACCAGTGAGATGGTAACGGCGGTCTTGTATATGGCCAGGCCGAGCGCGAACGATGAGAACAATGCGGTGAACCCGTTGATAAACGGGTTGGCTTCGTCGGCGTAACCGTTTGTGACGAGGAAGACCGTGGCAGCGAAGTCCGCCACGGTGAGGAGAAGATACAAGCCAAACTGTGTTCGTCGAGACATGTGTAAGTTCCTGTGTATGGTGTGGCCGGACGGCTACGGTATTCAAACAGGCACAGACCATGCCAAAACGGCCAGGCATCGATAATTCGATGCCTGACCGCTTCCGTGTGTGGCGTTATTCCGTCGGTTATTCGTATTCGGCTGTCGTTGTCGGCAGCGGCTCGCCTGCATCATCGGTGATGATGAACGCAGACCCTGCCACGTCTTCCTCGGTGATGAGCTTCGTGTCGCCCCGGAGGACGGCGGTCAGTTCGTCGATCGTCGGGTCAACCGGCGTTCGGGAAGGATCGCGACGCCGCACGGCGTTGACGCCCTCTCCGCCCACGGTCATCGCGGCGTACACCTTCAGGCCGGTGCCCGCCGGGATCAGGCGTCCGATGATGACGTTCTCCTTGAGGCCGACCAGGTTGTCCTTCTTGCCCTTCACGGCGGCGTCGGCCAGGACCTTGGTGGTCTTCTGGAACGACGCGGCGCTCAGGAACGAGTCGGTGGCCAGGCTGGCTTCGGTGATGCCGAGGAGCAGCCAATCGGCCGTGGCCTCGGTTCCACCGTTCTCGCGGATCTCGGTGTTGGAGTCTTCGAACGCGAACTTGTCCACCATCTGGCCCGGCAGGAACAGCGTGTCGCCGGGGTCCACGATCTTCCGCTTTTTGAGCATCTGGCGAACGATGACTTCGATGTGTTTGTCGTTGATATCGACGCCCTGGCTCTTGTAGACGCTCTGGACTTCCTTCACCATGTAGTCCTGAACCCCTGTGATGCCCTGGAGTTCGAGGACGCGGTCCGGGTCCAGCGGCCCTTCCGTCAGGCGGTCGCCCGCGTGTACTTCGTCGCCGATCTTCACTTCCAGAGAACCGCGGTAAGGTACGAGGTGGCTGTATCGGATGACCACGGATTCCACGTTCTTGTCGCGCAACAGGCGGCTCGCCTTCTCGTTCAGTTCGGTGCCGGCCTCGAGCAGGATCTCGCCCGTCTCCGGATGGATCACCGGCTCGCCGAGTACCTTCCCGTTGCATTCGCCGCTATCCACACGCAGATTGCTGTGGATGATCACGCGGCGGGAGCCCTTCTGTTCGATGTCAACGACTTTGCCGTCAACGTCCGTGATGATGGCCTGGCCCTTGGGCTTCCGGCCTTCAACCAGTTCAACGACGCGAAGCAAGCCGCCGACCTGCTCTTCGAGAACCTTCAACATCGCTTGGACGGCGCGGCTTCTTTCGCGATCGCTGGCCGCCGTCCCCGGCGCCAGAGCGGCAAGGGAGATCGGCGCGATGTCCTCAACCGGCACATGCTCGGTTTCCGACGAACCGCCGTCCTGCTTCTTCGAGCGGGACGGAGACCCTCCGGCGAATCCGCCTCCGCCTTCCAGCGTGACGTGGCCGCGCTCGATGTCGAGGTGGAGTTCGCGGAGCGCTTCCTGCTTCTTCTGCTTGACGTTGGCGACGCCTACGATGTTCTTGCCCGCAACGCCGCCGGTGTGGAATGTGCGCATCGTCAACTGCGTGCCCGGTTCACCGATGGACTGGGCGGCGATGATGCCGACAGCGGTTCCGATCTCAACGGTGCGCTGCGTGGCCATGTCGCGGCCGTAGCACGTGGCGCATATGCCCTGGCGCAGTTCGCAGGTCAGCGGACTGCGGAGGCCAACGCGGGTGATCGCCTTGATCGGCTTGCCCTCGGCATCCAACTTCGGCTTACCCTTGCCGTCTACGCGGACCGCTTCGTCGATGCTGCGCGCCTGAATATCCGAGATCTCCTCGCCTCCGGCGGCGAACACCTCGCCCGTGTCCGGATGGACAATCGCCTCGAGAGCCACGCGGCCGCGGATGCGGTCCCGCAGGGGCTCGATGATATCGCCCGCTTCGGTGATGGCGCCAACGTAGATTCCGCGGTTTGTGTTGCAGTCCAGATCCCGGACGATCACGTCCTGCGCCACGTCAACGAGGCGCCGCGTGAGGTAGCCGGCGTCCGCTGTGCGCAGCGCTGTGTCCGCGAGGCCTTTGCGCTGCCCGTGCGTGGATACGAAGTATTCCAGGATGTTCAGGCCGCGATGGAAGTTGGACTTGATCGGCAGTTCCTCGATGATTCCGCCGAACGGGTCCGACATCAATCCGCGCATACCGGACAACTGGGTGATCTGCGTGACGGAACCGCGGGCTCCGGAGTTGGTCATCATGAACAGCGGGTTCTCTCGCCCGATGGTCTTCAGGATGGCCTTGCCGATGTCCGCGGACGCTCCGGTCCACGCTTCCAGCACCTGGCCTTCGCGCTCGCCGGCGGTGATGGCGCCGCGGCGGTAACGACGGTTGATGTCCTTGACGCGGTCCTCCGCTTTCAGGATGATCGTTTCGCGCTCGGCCGGCTCATCCATGTCCGTGAGCGAAATGCTCATCCCGGAGCGGGTGGCGTATGTGAAGCCGTGTGTCTTGATGTCATCCAGCAGTTCGATGGTCTTGACGGCGCCGTAGTCTTCGTAGGTGTAGCGGATGAACGCGGCGACAGCCTTCTTGTCCATCTCGGCGTCGATGACGCCGCTGATCGACTCGACCTTCTTGTCGTAGTGTCGGTTCTTCTTCGCGTTGCGCTCGCACGGATAGCGCATCATCCAGGGAGCGATCTGGCTGATGATGAGGCGCCCCATCGTTGTGTCGTACAGTTTGCGGCGGGCGCGGGCCACGATGGGGGCCAGTTCCGGGCTCGCCGGGTCCAGCAGGTTGATCTGGCGGTCGGTGGCCTCCGGATTGGTTTCCAGGTAGCGCTTTGCCAGATCGTCCGGGTCATAGTCGCGGACGCGGATGGGTGCGTGCAGATGCACGATTCCGCTCTCGAGCGCCAGGAGGGCTTCCTGGACGGACGAGAACATCTGGCCGGCGCCTTTGGCGTTGTCCACCTTCTGGGTGAGGTAGTAAAGGCCGAGGACGATGTCCTGGATCGGCGCCACGATAGGCGCGCCGTCCGACGGCTTGAACAGGTTACGCGTGCTGAGCATCAGGCACTGGCCTTCGGCCTGCGCCAGGCTGGACAGCGGAACGTGAACGGCCATCTGGTCGCCGTCGAAGTCGGCGCCGAACGCCGCGCATACCAGCGGGTGCAGGCGAATCGCCTTGCCGTCCACCAGTACCGGTTCAAATGCCTGGATGCCCAGACGGTGCAGGGTGGGGGCGCGGTTCAGCAGAACCACGTGCTCTCCAACGACCTTCTCCAGCGCATCCCAGACCTCCGGGCGCACACGGTCGATCATCCGTTTCGCGGTCTTGATGTTGGTTGTGCAGCCGGCGTCCACAAGCCCCTTCATAACGAATGGCTTGAAGAGTTCCAGCGCCATTTCCTTCGGCAAGCCGCACTGGTTCAGTTTCAGGGTCGGGCCGACGACGATGACGGACCGGCCGGAGTAGTCTACCCGTTTCCCGAGCAGGTTCTTCCGGAAGCGGCCTTCCTTGCCCTTCAGCATGTCGCTGAGTGAGCGGAGCGGGCGATTATTGCTGCCAACGACGGGCCGGGTGCGGCGGCCGTTGTCAATCAGCGCGTCAACCGCTTCCTGCAGAAGGCGCTTTTCGTGGTTGATGATGCTCTCCGGCGCCTTGATGTCCTGAATCTTCTTCAGCCGGTTGTTCCGGTTGATGATGCGGCGATACAGGTCGTTCAGGTCGGACGTGGCGAAGCGGCCGCCGTCCAACTGGACCATCGGTCGCAGTTCCGGCGGGATGACGGGAATGGCGTCGAGAACCATCCATTCCGGGCGGCTCTTGCTTTCCAGGAATGCCCGGCAGATCTCGATTCGCTTGACCGCCCGGAGACGGCGCGGACCCTGTGTCTGGGCGATTTCCGTCTCGAGTTCGCGCTTCAGCGACTCCAGGTCGATCTCCTGAAGCAATTCGCGGACGGCAGCGGCGCCGAGGCCGGCCTTGACGATGCCTTCGTAGGACTTGCCGAGGCGCTTGATGAGGACCTGGACCACACGCTCCAACTGGCGGAACTGATCTTCAACGAGCAACTCCTTCTTCTCTACCTTCTGGAGAAGCGTGAGCCCGGATTCCAGGTCGTCGCCGGCGATCTCGTCCAGCATGCGTGGCGCGGAGGACAGTTCGGCGGGCATTTCGGAGCCGGCGGGCAGCGCGTGATACGCGGGGCGCACGCCCAACTCGTCCAGCACGGCCACGATGGCGGCGTTCAGACTCGTTTCGGCCGGAATCGTGAGTTCCTCGTCCTCGGCGATGGTCAGGTCCTCGAAGAGGGATTCCACTGCCACTGTGGTGACGGCGGACCGGTCCGGAACCTGAACCTCGATGGTGGCTTCCGTCATGTAGCGGAGGCTGTCGGCCAGTTCCGCGTTGAGGAGTGTGCCTTCAGGAAGGACTTCCACGTCCGCGTAGATTCCGCCCTTATCCTTCAACGCGAGTTTGAGGGCGTCCGCGGCTGCGGCGAGTCCGCCGGAGCGCAGGATGTTGTTCTTGTACGCTTTCTCGAGGGCGTTCTTCTTCTTGGTGACTTCCGTCACCTTTGTGGCCGGGTCAACGTCCATCTCCAGAATCTGGAAGAGGCGGATGACTTCCGGCTTCACGGGGCGAACGGAAACGTCGGCGGTTAAAATTCCGCCGATGACGCTCTTAATGTCCGCGTCAGTGGGTGGCGCGGCAACCTGTTTCATCACAAGCGCGCCGCTCTCGTCCGCGCCGCGAACCGCCATTTCAGTGATGCCCAGCTTGCGAAGCAGGCTGATGAGGCCGGTGGTGACGTAGGTGCCGTTCGGCAGGATGAACGTGATGGCTTCCGCCGTCGTCCGCAGTCCGGGCTCAAGCGGGTCGTCTTCCAGCAGTTCGGAACCCCGCTCAACTTCGACTTCGGCGATGCCGGCGTCGGCCAGAGCGTCCAGGCTTTCCTGAGTGAGCTCGTCGCCCGCCTCCAGGATGATCTCGCCGGTCTCCGGGTCCACAATGGCGTCGCTGGCGATGCGTCCGATGAGAGACTCCTCATCATCCAGCGCGTCGAGCGGCAGGGTCACCGTTGCGAGCGGAGAAGTGGACGGTTCCGGCTCTTTCTCACGGTCGACGAGCTCATCGCGAATAGCCTGCTCGATGTCCGCCCAATCGTCCAGAATTTTCTTGCGGTCAACCTTGGTGACGATGTAGGAGCCGAAGTAGATGACCTTCTCCAGCGGGCGAGGGCTCAGGTCGAGCAGCAACGCCATGGGGCTGGGGACGCCCTTCAGGTACCAGATGTGGCTCACGGGGGCGCACAGCTCGATGTGCCCCATGCGCTCACGCCGAACCTTGCTGCGGGTCACTTCAACGCCGCAGCGGTCGCAGATGATCCCCTTGAACTTTACCTTCTTATACCGGCCGCAATGGCACTCCCAGTCCTTGACAGGACCGAAGGTCCGCTCGCAAAACAGGCCGTCGCGCTCCGGCTTGAAGGTGCGATAGTTGATTGTTTCCGGTTTCTTAACTTCGCCATGTGACCAGCCGCGCACCTCTTCGGGCGAGGCCAGGCCAATGCGAATTTTATCGAATGCTCTTGATTCCGCCATTATGCTCCTCCGCAACAGGATTCGGAGTCCAGGGTTCAGGATTCAGCCTGAACACAGGCTGAATCCTGAATCCCGATTCCTGGATCCCAATCCAACTACAGATCGCCGCCATATCGGGACTGGGCCAACCTTGGCGCGCCAGCGCGTTCCGCCGCCTCCAACTGCTCGTCTTCCTGCAGCCGAAGGTCGATTTCGCGGTCCGCCGCGTCTTCCACGGTGACCTTGAGGCACAGGCTCTGGAGTTCGTTCACCAGGATCTTGAACGACTCCGGAACGCCCGGCTCCATGATCTGATCGCCCTTGACGATGCTCTCGTATGTTTTCACGCGCCCCAGCACGTCGTCGGATTTGATGGTGAGTATCTCCTGGAGCGTGTAGGCAGCGCCATACGCTTCCAAAGCCCATACTTCCATCTCGCCGAAGCGCTGACCGCCGAACTGTGCCTTGCCACCCAACGGTTGCTGGGTCACGAGGCTGTACGGTCCGGTGCTCCGCGCGTGGATCTTGTCTTCCACCAGGTGGAGCAGTTTCAGCATATAGATTTGACCAACCATCGTCTCGCATTCGTACGGCTCACCGGTTTGACCGCTGATCAACTGGCACTTGCCGGTGTCCGGATTGAGGCCCACGCGCTCATAGACGTTTGCCTTGATGCGCGCCAGAATGTCCTCGGCCGTAATCGGTGTCTCCAGGTCCGTGACGATGGACGGGGAAAGGCGGATGATAGTGCCGTCCGCCGTCTTCTCCACCAGGTCGCCCGACGGGATCCTGCCGCCCACGCCGAGTTGTGTGGCGAGGGCATCGCTGTCTTCCGGCGACAGGCCCTTAAGCGCTTCCAGAATCTGCGAGAGAACCTCCGCTACAGGAGTGGTCTCGTCCGCGGCGATGTTCAGGCTCAGTTCGTCGTTCGCGTATTCGCGCAACCGGCGATTACGGAAGTGATCGACCAGAGTCCGGATCTCGTCGAGGATCTCGTGTTCCTTGTCGCCGCGGAAGATATGCTCGTCGTAAGTCTTGCCAAGCACGCGGCCAACCAGGCCCAGATGCGTTTCCATCACCTGGCCGATGTTCATTCGGCTCGGGACGCCCAACGGGTTCAGGACGATGTCCACCGGCGTTCCGTCCGGCATGAACGGCATTTCCTCGATCGGACAGATCCGCGAGATGACGCCCTTGTTACCGTGGCGCCCTGCCATTTTGTCGCCTTCCATGATCTTGCGCTTCTGGGCGATGTAGACCCGCACCAACTGATTGACTCCGGCGGGCAGTTCGTCGCCCGGGAGGCGCTCCAGGTCGCCGCCGCAACGGTCGCACAGGAGACGATCCGGCTTCTTGCTGTAATCGAAGATCGCTTTGCAGCGCTCGCACTCGTACTTGAAGCGGCTGAAGACTTTCACGTCGATGATCTTGCCCTTTTCGCCGTGGGGCACGCGGAGGCTCACGTCGCGAGTCTCCTCGGCCTTCTTGCCGAAAATGGCGATGATCAGGCGTTCTTCAGCGCTCTGTTCACCCTGCGATTTGGGCGCGACCTTGCCCACGAGGATGTCCTCGGGCCCAACGTCCGCGCCGATGCGGATGATGCCGTATTCGTCCAGATCCTTCAGGCTGTCCTCGGAAACGTTCGGGATGTCCCGCGTAATCTCCTCGGGCCCCAGCTTGGTGTCGCGCGCCTCGACTTCGTACTTCTCGATGTGGATCGAGGAGAAGATGTCCTCTTTGACGATGCGCTGGCTCAGGATAATGGCGTCTTCGTAGTTGTAGCCACCCCAGGTCATAAAGGCGACGAGAAGGTTCTGGCCGAGGGCCAGTCTGCCCTGGTCCGTACACGGGCCGTCCGCCATCGGCTGGCCAACGCGAACGCGCTGATCGGTCTTGACAATGGCTACCTGGCGAATACACGTCGCCTGGTTGCTGCGGCGCATGTTCTCCAGGCGGTATTCGTCGATTTCATATATCGCGTCAAGGCCCGGGGCCGGAACGTCAACGATGAAGCCCTCCGGCGCGCTCTCGACTGTTTTCGGCGTGATCTCGCCATCCGCCGGGGTGTAGAACACCTCGCCGGTTTCGGGGTCGACCAGATCGGTCAGCAGCGATTGCCCAAGCAGTTCCGACAGTGGGTGCGGCCCCGCCGTTACGGCTTTGGCCGCGAGGACTTCCACCTTGATCCGCTCGCTCGTAACACTCTTAATCTTGCCCGCCCGCTTGGCGATGATGACGGCGCCGGAATCGACCGCGACCCTGGTTTCAAGCCCGGTGCCCACGATGGGAGCGTCGGTCTTGATGACAGGCACGGCCTGGCGCTGCATGTTCGAGCCCATCAGGGCCCGGTTCGCGTCGTCGTTTTCCAGGAATGGGATCAGCGATGTGGCGGGTGAAAACACCTGCATCGGCGAGATGTCCATCAGGTGGACCTCGCTCGGGTCAAGCGTCGGGAACCGGCCATGGTGGCGCACCTGAACCATGTCGGACAGGAAGGCGTGCGTGCCGTCGCCGTTGTCCTTCAGCGGTGTGCCGGACGGGACGATGTTGAACGCCTCTTCCGAGTCCGCCGTCAGGTAGACAACTTCTTCGGTGACGACTCCGTCTTTGACGACGTAATACGGCGCTTCCAGGAATCCGAACTCATTGATGTGCGTGTACACGGCCATCGAGCCGATGAGGCCGATGTTCGGGCCTTCCGGGGTCTCGATCGGACAGATGCGGCCGTAATGGCTGTGGTGGACGTCGCGGACTTCCAGTTTGGCGCTCTGGCGGCTCAAACCGCCGGGTCCGAGGGCGGACAGGCGGCGCTTGTGCGTCAGCTCGGCCAGCGGATTGTGCTGATCCATGAACTGGCTCAACTGCGAACTGCCGAAGAACGACTTGATGCTGGCGGAGATCGGCTTGACGCTCAGGATGACCTGTGGGATCGCGTGGTCCGCGTCCACGGAAGTCATGCGCTCCCTGGCGACCTTCTCCATCCGAAGGAAGCCGAGGCGCAGCTGGTTCTGAAGGAGTTCACCGACGGAGCGGACGCGCTTGTTCGCCAGGTGGTCGATGTCGTCCACACTGGCGGTCGTGTCACCGTCGGCCAGACGGATGATGTACCGGATGATCGCGATGATATCCGTGCGGGTAAGCGCCACGTTGCCGATATCCACATTGACGCCGAGCTTGCGATTCAGCTTGAAGCGTCCCACGCGCGCCAGGTCGTAACGGCGCACGTCGTAGTAAACGCTGCGCAACAGGTTGCGCGCGCTTTCCAGTGTGGCCGGATCGCCCGGGCGGATCTTCTTATAGATATCCAGCAGGGCGGTGTTTTCGTCCTTGGTGGGGTCCGCTTCCAGGGTGGCGGTTACGTAGCGGCTCACGTCCAGCAGTTCGAGCTGTTCGGGTTCGCCGGCGATGATGTCGTTTGCCTGCTTCTGCTCGATGCGCTTGTACGCGTGAGCAACCACCTTGCCGTCGATACCCTTCAGGTCCGCGATGGGCAGTTTGCCGACGATGTCTTCCGCCTTCGGCTGTTCGATGACCACGCGCGTTCCGAACAGTTCCATGATCTCTGCGTCCGTAGTCGCCTTGAACGGCAGTTCGTGCACCATTACGTTCGGGCCGAGGTTGGCTTTCTTCGCCTTCTTGATGGCCTCTGGCGTGATGATGGCCCCGCGCTCGACGATGACCTCGCCGGAGACCGGATCGGCCATCCCGACGGCGGCGGGCAGGCCCTCCGCGGATTTCCAGGGTATCTCGGAGATGCTGGTGAGTTTCGGGTCCTGCATGAAGTTCAGGGCGCGAAGCAGGGTGGTGATGGGGAACTTCTTGGTCTGGCCGACGCGAACGGTGATTACGTCGGACGTTTCCGTTTCGACGTCGGTCCAGGCGCCTTCGCTGGGGATGACGGTGGCGTAATAAAGGGTGCGGCCGGAGTAGTCGATGTTGTCTCTGAAGTAAACACCGGGTGACCGTGCCAACTGGGAGACGACAACGCGCTCGGCGCCGTTAATGATAAACGTGCCTTGCTCCGTCATAAGCGGAAGCGCGCCCATGTAGACCTCGCTCTCCACAACGTCCTTGAGGACACCGTCCTCGCGGGAGTGGAGGCGGACCTGCACCTTGATGGGCGCTTCATAGGTCATGTCACGCTGGCGGCACTCGTCCTGCGAGTACTTCGGCTGTTCCAGGTGGTAATCCACCAGTTCCAGTTCCAGCGTTTCGGTGAAGTCCTTGATAGGTGAGAAGTTGCGGAAAAGCCCTCGCAGTCCATCTTCCAGAAACCACTGGAAGGACGCGAGTTGAATTTCGATCAGATTGGGGATAGGGACGACGGGCGAAAAGGCGGCATTTAGGCCGTCTTCCGTCCGAGGCTTGGTGGCCATATGGTAGCCCTCCTCGATATTGAGCCAGACGAGCGCGGGTGACGTTGGGAACGTTAAAAGCAAAAAGGGGGTTCAGGAACCCAATCTACAGGAATGCTTTGGCTGCCACCCGCCGGGTTTCCGGCAGGGTAACGGGACGCTCAGGGGGATATGTATCACGGCGTCGCCCTCCAATGAAAGCCAAAAATATGGAACTGGGTTCGTAACAGACACGAGTGTATATTGTAGCAGACGACAGAAAGCGTGTCAAGCGAATTCTTTGGAATTCACTCAACATGTGTAAATTTGCGGGCTAATCCCGCTCATACGTGTGACGAGTTGCCCGCCGGGGAGGTTCCGGCGTTATGGCATCGGGGTCCGCCGCGTTACAATGAGTGTGGACAGACCACACTTATGTCACCAGTAAAGAAACCATCAGCCTGGAAGCACTATCAGCCGAAGGGCAACGAGCCCGGCCCGATCGAGGCCGTGCTCTGGGAGCGCATCGAAGCCAACCGCGTCCGGTGCGACCTCTGTGCATTCCGCTGCATCATCAGCCCCGGACACGTAGGCGTATGCAGCGTGCGCCACAACGTTGACGGCGCCCTGTATGCCCTGAACTACCTGAAGGCCACCGCGTTTCACGTCGATCCGATGGAGAAGAAGCCGCTCTACCACTTCCATCCGGGCTCCCCGATCCTGAGCATCGCCGCGCCGGGGTGCAACTTCCATTGCCGCTTCTGCCAGAACTCCGACGTGTCGCAGATGCCGGTCGAATACGACCGCATCGAAGGGCAGCCCCTGGCGCCTGAGTGGATCGTCGACCAGGCGATCGAGCGCGGGTGCAGGAGCATCGCCTACACCTACACCGAACCGACCATCTATGCGGAATATGCGATGGCGATCGGCGCTATCGCGAAGGATCGCGGGCTCACGAATGTGTGGGTGACCAACGGCTACCTCACCGAGGAGGGGATGGACCTTGTTGGACCCTACATCGACGCCGCCAATGTGGACCTGAAGGGCATGGACGACAAGTTTACGCTCAAGGTCTGCGGTGCGCGACACCAGCCGGTACTGGATACCATCCGCAGAATGCACGAGCGGGGAATCTGGGTCGAAGTGTCGTCCGTGGTCATCCCGGGCCACAACGATGACGACGAACATATCAGGCAGGCCGCCGAATTCCTCGCGGGCGTCAGCCGGGACATCCCGTGGCACCTGACGGCGTTCCACCCGGATTACCACATGATGGACGTGCCCTCAACCCCGCCGGACAGCCTCCTCCGCGCCGTCGAGATCGGCCGCGATGCGGGCCTGCGATACGTCTACACCGGCAACACCTTTGGCTGGGAATCCGAGAACACGCGTTGCCCGGATTGCGGTGAGACGGTAATCCGCCGGTCGGGTTTCTCGATCCGCGATTGGGGCCTGAACGAAGGCCGATGCGGTAAGTGCGGATTCGCCGTCGCAGGTGTGGGCCTCGGTACACCGCCGCACATCCCTCAGAAATCGGCAGGGCTCCGCATGCCCAAGCCCGCAACACTGTGCGGATAGCGAATCACCACAAAGACACAGAGGAGTGATGAATGCTGAATGTCCGGTTCCGGATCCGGCACTCAGCATTCATCACTCCTAACTCATCACTCTCTCCCTTGTGTCTTTGTGGTGATTCGCTTCACGCCGGCTGCATGATCGGCCATTCCAAAGGTACGCCGAGGCCTTCCAGCCCCTGCTGGAATTCCTTGAGGAGCGCTTTGTCTTCGTACACGGCGTGCGGTTCCGTTTGGTGGTCCATGCAGAAAACTGCGAGGGCGCCGGCGGATTCGCCGCAATTCCATTCCACCGGGTGCAGCCGGTAGGCGCCGTTGGTGATATGGGTGGTGCCGATGTTCTTGCAGGCGGCCATCAGGTTGCGTACCCGCACAGGGATCAACGCGCCGAGTGGGATCTGGTACGGGCGGCACCCGATATCGATGTAGTTGTAGCCGCCCGCCGAGGGGTGCAGGTCGATACGGTACAGCCCGATCCCCACGCTGTCCTCAAACGGCTCGGCAAGCGGTGAATCGTTTCCTTCCGGCGAGATGTGCTGCTCAAGCACTCGGAAGAGAGGAACGATGCGGCGCGCCTCGCGGATGTAGGGGTATTTTGCCAGGCCGTCCTCGGTGCCGACGGCATCCGCGCGCAGGCGGACTCCCGGATACCCGGCGCCGCCTTCCTGCCGAGGGGCCTCGGTCTGAAGCCAGTACAGGAGGCTGAGGGACTGGCGCTTCGCCGCATCCAGATGTTTCGCAACCACGTCGTCCGGCTTGTCGATGATATTGCCGCCGATATAGTCGTTCATGGGCCAGTTGATCAGCGAGACGTCGCCTGCAAACGCCCCTTCGGCGAACTGCGCGGCGTCCACCACCCGCCGGTATGTCCACAGAGGAATCTCCTCGGACCACGGCAGGCCGCGATCGAACATCCCGAACGGGCGGGGCTTGAGGGTATGCGGGTCCTCCTGGGTCCATGCGAACGGCGCGGCGTCGCGGAAGGCCTCGTACCCTTCCGGCTTGGCGATGGTCCAGTCCTCGCCTTCGAGATAGTCGGCCAGGAAGCAGTAAGTGAACGACTGTACGTTGTCAGGCTGCGCGGGGCCGTCAACCGCGTGCGGTTCGCCGGTGTCCGTGCGGGATTCCGCGCCGCTCACATATTCCGTCCCGGAAAGTGGCAGCACATCGCCCAGTTCGGTGGCGTCAATCACGTACGGAGCGGTGATGTACACCGTATCCCCACTCGCGAGGGACTCAAATTCGACGCCGCTTATGAAATCGCCATCCGTTTCGGCGCGGACGGGTTTGTGGCGGTAGAGGATCTCGATGCGCCCCGAAGAGGTGTATGGCGCCAGAAGCTCGTCGATGACGGCCAGGCCGACGCGCGGTTCCTGACACAGGCGGCTCACCCAGCCGTTGCCGGGGCTGAAGAATGGATTGGCGGCGACTTCCGTGCGGAGCGGATAGTGCTTCCGGTAGTAGTTCCGGATACCGTCTCTCAGGGCGCGGTACGTCTCCGTGCACCCGAAGTGCTCTATATAGCGGTTCTCGTCCGGGCAGCACACGGCCTGCGACGTCAGTTGCCCGCCAAGCCAGTCGGTTTCCTCCGTGAGGATAACCCGTTTCCCGAGCTTCGCCGCGCAAAGGGCCGCGGCAACGCCGCCCATGCTACCGCCGGC
This sequence comes from Armatimonadota bacterium, assembly GCA_036504095.1. Lineage (NCBI taxonomy): Bacteria > Bacillati > Armatimonadota > Armatimonadota bacterium. The sequence goes on from DASXVS010000040.1 coordinate 80,468, forward strand.
GACGAGGATATCACACTGCTTCTGCTTCATCGAAATCTCCGGATGACGAGCATTCAGCATCCGGCATTCAGGCTCGGGCGGCTCCCTGAATGCTGGATGCTGAGTGCTGGATGCTGAGGTTACTCAGCGTCGAGTATTTTCACGCTGGTCATCTTGTCGCCAACGCGAATCTGTTTCACCACATCGAGCCCGTCGGTCACCTTGCCGAAGACCGCGTAGTTGTCGTCCAGGAACGGGGTAGCGGCGAGGGTGATGTAGAACTGGCTCGACGCGCTGTTGGGGCTCTGTGAACGGGCCATGGCGAGTGTGCCGGCGGCGTCGTGCCTGGCGTTCGGGTGGATCTCCAGGGGAATGTTCTTCCCGCTGCCGCCCATGCCGGTTCCCTGCGGACAACCTCCCTGGATGACGAAGTTCGGCTCCACGCGGTGAAATTTCAGCCCGTCGTAGAAGCCCTTGCTCGCCAGGTCGATGAAATTCCCCGCCGTCACCGGGGTGATGTCCTCATAAAGAACGACGGTAATGTCGCCCTTCTCCGTCTTGATAACCGCGCTGCGATTTGCCACACAAACCTCCCATACGACAGTAGCGCCGGCGTCACCGCCGGCATCCATTGAAAAGTCCGGCGGGGACGCCGGACCTGCCTTGCAACCGGGATGAGATGCCTCTTCTCAGCCCTCGGCCCTCAGCCCTCGGCCCTGACTTGTTGAACCTGGTTCCACGCGTGGTATGAACTGCGGACAAGCGGACCGCTTTCCACGTGCGGGATACCCATACCTTCGCCCAGTTCCTTCCAGCGGGCGAACTCCTCCGGCGTCACATATCTATCCACCGGCAGATGCTGCATCGTCGGGCGCAGATACTGGCCCAGCGTCACGATGTCCACCCTTGCATCGACCAGATCGCGCAGCACGTCCTGCATTTCGTCACTGTTCTCGCCGATGCCCAGCATCAGGCCGGTCTTGGTGATGCCCTGTGGTTCGTATTCCCGCGCTTTCGCCAGCAGGTCCAGCGAACGGCGATATTTCGCCTGGGGGCGAACACGGTAGTACTGGCTCGGGACGGTTTCGAGGTTGTGATTCAAGATGTCCGGGCGGGCATCCATCACTACCTTGAGCGCCTCCCAATCGCCCTGGAAATCCGGGATCAGGACTTCCACGCTCGTGCGCGGCGACAATTCCTTCACCCGTCGAATCGTCTCGGCCCAGATCGCCGCTCCGCCATCGGGAAGTTCGTCGCGGTTTACCGAAGTGATCACCGCGTGAGCCAGATCCAGTTCGGCGAGCGCCTCCGCGACCCGGCGCGGCTCATCGGTATCGAGAATCGGTGGACGGCCCGTCTTGATCGCGCAAAACCCGCAGGACCGCGTGCACGTGTCGCCGAGGATCATGAAGGTCGCCGCCTTATGCTCCCAGCACTCACCCATATTGGGGCATCGCGCTTCCTCGCACACAGTGTGGAGGTTCAGAGAGCGCATCATTCCGACCAACCGCGCATAGTTCACGCCACCGGGCGCGCGCACCTTAAGCCAGTCGGGCCGGCGGCCCGCGGCAGGCGTCGAAACGGGCTTCCTCTGGATTTGAATCGGGGTTTCCATAACGGGTTCCAGTATAGCAACCCCGGTTAAACGGTCAGCTCTCCCCTGGAAGCGGACGCCCTGAAGAGAACTCCAGCGCGGGCTGATCACCAGGTATGTGTTGCGGTCGAAGTCGGGGCGCCACCCGGCATCCGCGGGTACTCGATGAAACCCTGGCAACCATACAGCAGTATGGGGATTGACAGTGCCGGAAGGTATGCCGAGAACCGGAATCGAGGGATCCAGGCAAAATGAGTTCAACCGTAACAGGAATCCGATGGAAGCACGTGGTTAGCGCGGCCCTTTCCGTCATCGCGATGGCGTTCCTTGTGCTCGTTATCATCATCGCGGGTTATGCGTTTGCCTTGGCCTTTCAGGTCCGGGGCACTCCCGACCAGATCGCCATCAATCATTTTGCTGCTCGTATCAGCCCGAGGTTGATGCCATGGCTTGTGGCGGTATTCGCCTTCATGGCTGCCTGTTTTGTCGCTCGAAAACCGGGAGTGTCCGGCGTAACACACGGTTTGCTAATCGGCATATTGGCCGGCCTGCTGAGTGTGGCCGTCAGGCTGGCATTTGGAGCGCGCCTCGGACTGCACAGCGCCATTTTCCTCCTGATTGTGGCGGCACTGGGGTGGCTCGGCGGTGTTGCCGGTCACAGATCAAGAGCTTGATATCCGCTCGATACAACTCGCGGTACCGGAGGGCGCTGTCCTGCTGCCGCTGGCGGCTTCAGTTCGCCTTACGCTGGTACGTCCGTAGTCGATACGGCGAGGGAACCACCCGTATCTTCGGCGGAGTTGGCCTGGCGAAGCTGGACAGCGGCGGTCCCAGTGTACGCTTGGACGCCGGCACGTAGGTGAGCGTGTAGACCTTCCCCGTACGGAACCACGTGAGGTCGTACAGGTTGGCCACGGCCAGCATGGCGTCGCGCAGTGGGGCGTCCCTGAGGTTCAGAGTGATCTTCTTGCGAGCTTTTGAACCCCCGGACGCAATGAGGCTGAGGTTCGCCGCGCGCCCCAGTGCGTCGATCGCGGCGTCGAGGTCCACACCCTTTATCACGAGAGTGATCTTGCGGTCGAATTCGGCGTTGCTCCACCACGGTGGCGCGGTGCTCAGCGGGACGACGTTTGGGTTCGCCGTGCGAAGCGGAACAACCGGGGGAGCGGTCTGGGCCACTGCGAAATGCCCGGCAAAGAGCAAAACGGCAAGCGCGAGTGCGCGCATGGGTGCCTCCAGTGAACGATATGGGGGCGCCCGCGGCGCCTCCGGATGACGCCTCAATCATAGCCCGAGGTCGCCTGCCACGGCCAGCCGGCAGGCATTACCGCCCCGCGAGGGCGTGGACTGCCTTCCACTTGGGAGTAGCCAAATCCGCGATGTCCTCGCTGAGGCCCCAGCAACCGTGGCGGCTGTAGACCCCGCAGTGGCTGAAGTACATATAGAGGCCGCCTCCGTCCGCGAACCAGTTGTCCCGCGCATCGTGCAGGATGAGGTCGCGCATGCGCGGGTCCCGGTTGGCCCGGATGCGGTTGGCGATGTTCACCGTGCTGCCGCCGCCCGTGTCCGGCCCGACTTCATACTGGAAATGCTTCAGTCCGTACTGATCCGCGATGCGCTGGATCGCCCGCCGGAACTTGGCCTGTTCATCAGAGCTTGCGCGCATGGCGGCCAGGATGGATGACACGTCTCCGTCCGACCCCGCCTTTTCCGCGTTGAAATAAGCCGCGCCGGCCACGGCATAGAAAAACTGCTTCGGCGGCCCGTAGGTATCGGACACCCACTTGAGCACGTCGGCGAAGTACGCATGCGGGTTGATGACCCACGAGGCGTAGACCGGCCGGATGCGATGGTTCAGGCTGCCGGCGCCGAAGGCCTTTTCGCAAATGCGCGCGATTTCAATGAGCCGTTTGGCGTGGCGGCGCCGCGCCCAGATCTCCTCGTCGGCCGACCCGCCGGCGGTCAAAATCGAACCGCCCCGTTTCACCTCGTCGATCGCCGCGAGCTTGTTGTATATGTACTGCGGGAAGCCGTAATTCCAGACTTCGTTGCTGTCCTCAACGTAGACATTGAGCCTCGCATTGAGGCTTCCCTTGAGCAAGCGGGCGAGCTTGGTCACGTAGTCGTCGGTGGCGGCCACCGGGATGTTGATCCACAGGTCCTTTCCCGTCTCGTTGGCCAGTTCGATCACAGATTCCCACGCAACGCCATATCTTCCGCTGTCCGACTGCTGCGTCGCGTCTGTCGGCAGCCGGCGGTCGGCCCAATTCAGCACGTGGTGCCCGGCGTCGCCGTAGTAGCCGGGGTTGTGGTTGGTGTCGAGCCAATCCATGAACCGGAGGACCGAAAACGGCTTCAACGATCTGATAAACTCGTCTGTGAACGTCTTGCGGGTGTCCGGTCGGTAGCCCGGACGGATGACGCGGAGGCCGGCGATCCCGCTGCCGGAGGGACTCGACGGGCCGCGCCTGGTCTGGGTGAAAGAGAGGATCAGCAGCCCCGCGCCCTTCGGTACCACGATCTCGCCGGTCGTGGTGTTCGCGGAAGGGTCGTAGTGGAGGCGGCGGATTTGAACGCTCGTGTCCTCAACCGTCTTGAGCACGGCGCTCCCCTTGAACGACAGGGCGTAGACGCCGCTCCAGTCAGGCATGAAGCGGTCGGGATCGTCCGCCGGCGGCGCCCAGGTGTAGGCGGGCCGCACGTCAAAGAGGACGGTCTCAGCGTCAGACGTTGGCCAGCCGTGCGTATCCACTGGGGCCGGGCCGGAACCGTCGGCGCGGGTCCACGGCCGGAGTGTCCGGGCAAGATCGACGAACGGCTTAGCGCGATTTCCGTCGCCGATTCCGTCCAATTCAACGCCTAACCGGCCAGCGCCAATCGCCTTGCCGGTGCGTCCAACCGGAGGGTCCGGCGCCGCCGCGGCCGGCGCCGAGAGCGCAAGGAGCAGGATCGCGCACGTGCCCGCCCATCGGAGCATCTCGTTCACGGGGCTACCTCCTCAATCGTCGCTCTCTGTCCTATTGGAGGAGAAGCAGCGGGCTTTCCAGGCGGCGCTTCACTTCCTGAAGGAAGCGCGCGCCCACCGCGCCATCCACCACCCGGTGATCGGCGCTGAGCGTGACCTTCATCCGGGTTCCGACGGCGATTTCTCCATTCTCGACGACGGGCACATCCGCAACCGCGCTGACGGCGAGGATCCCTGGCTCGGGAGGGTTGATGATGGCGCTGAAGTCCTCGACCCCGAACATCCCGAGGTTTGTCACTGTAAAGGTCCCGCCGGCGTAATCATCGGGCAGCAGTTTGCCGGCGCGCGCCCGCTCCGCAAGCGATCGGACCTGCGTCGCGATCGCGTTGAGGCTCAGGGCGTCAGCATCGCGAATCACCGGAACAATCAGCCCGTCCGGCAGCGCCACGGCGACTCCGAGGTTGACGCGCTCCGTGGTGAGAACCGACTCTCCGCCGAAGGACACGCGCATCGTGGATTCGCTGCGGAGGGCGTCCGCCACCGCTTTCAGAACGAGGTCGTTAGGGCTGAGTTTCACGAATTCATCGCCGCGGGTGTTCAACTGTGTCCGAAGCTCCATCGCCGGACCCATGTTGATGTCCATCGTTGCGTAAAAATGCGGAACCTGCTGCTTGCTTTCCGTCAGCCGCCGCGCGATCACCTGCCGCATTTTGCTGGCTGGCTTTCCGGAGGTCCAGACATCTCCGGCGGGTACGGGAGCTTGCGCAGGCGCCTGCGCGGACTTCGGAGCCGCCTTGCCGGCGCGGCTCTTGATCCACGCTTCCACGTCCTCGGCCACGATGCGGTCGCCGGGTCCGGTTCCGCGGATGAGGCGAAGGTCGATATCGTTTTCCTTGGCGATGCGCTTGGCGAGGGGGGACGCGATCACACGAGCCTTGTTCGGTGCGGGGGGCAGAATCAACGGAGGCGCCTGCATCGGGGCCGGCGCGATCGGAGCGGACGCCTCCGCCGCGGCCTGTGGCGCCACGGCCTCGGCGGGCTGGCCGGCATCGTCGCCGATCTGTGCGATCGGCGCCCCGACAGGCACCGTCTCGCCTTCGTGGACGATGACCTTGGTGAGGATCCCGCTTTCGAACGCCTCGATCTCGATGGCGGCTTTCTCCGTCTCGATCTCCGCGATGACATCGCCCTCCTTCACCATGTCGCCTTCCTTCTTGATCCAGGTGACAATAGTGCCTTCGTTCATCGTGTCGCCCATTTTGGGCATCGTAATAATTGCCATGGAAACTCCCGAATTTCAGCGATAGAGCGGGGCCAACTCCCCGGGGCGGGCCAAAGTGCGGTGAACAGCGGATTTGATAGCTTCTACGTCAGGGATGGCCAGTTGCTCGAGATTCCTGGCGTACGGCATCGGCACCGGCGCGCCGCATACCTCTTCCACAGGCGCGTCCAGGTCGTCGAAGCCATGCTGGTATATGAGCCCGCTGAGTTCTCTTGCCATGCCTGATGGCTGCCAATCCTCGGTGACGACTACGGCTCGATGTGTCTTCGCCACGCTCTTCAGGATGGTATCCAGGTCGAGCGGTCGGAGGCTGCGCAGATCAATGACTTCCACGCTGATCTCGTCCGCTTCCAACGCCTTGGCGGCCTCCAGCGCGGGATAGAGCATCTTGCTGTACGTCAGGAGTGTGACGTCCTGACCGGGGCGCTTGATGTCCGCCACGCCGATGGGGACGAGCAGGTCCGGGCCATCCGGCACTTCACCCTTCATATTGTAGAGCCCCAGGTGCTCCAGAAATATCACCGGGTTGTCGTTCCGTATCGCGCTCTTGAGCAGCCCTTTCGCATCGGCCGGGGTAGCGGCGGAGACCACATAGAGCCCCGGACAATGCATGTACCAGGACTCCACGCACTGGCTGTGCTGCGCGGTGAGTTGCTGCCCGCCACCCTGTGGCCCGCGGAGCACCATCGGCGCTCCAAACTGGGCGTTGGACATGTAACGCGCCTTGGCCACGTGGTTGATGATCATGTCGTACGCAACGAGGCTGAAATTCCACGTCATGTACTCCACGATGGGCCGGAGGCCGACCATCGCGGCGCCCAGCGCCATCCCGGTGAAGCCTTCCTCGGCGATGGGTGTGTCCAGCACGCGCATGCGGCCGAACTGGTCCATCAGGCCTTCGGAAATACGGTAGGCGCCGTTATAGCCGCCCACCTCTTCACCGATCAGGCACACGCGGTCATCCCGCTCCATCTCCTCGCGCATCGCGGCGCGCAGCGCCTCGCGGTATTGAATAACTGGCATAAAAGGTCTCAGTAATCAGTAATCAGCAGTCGGGTCCCCCCTGTATGCTGAATGCTCATGCATAGACGTTTTCGTAAAGAGCGCCCGCTTCCGGCGCGGGACTGTTCTCTGCGAAGTCCACCGCTTCTTTCATCTCGTGGCGCACTTCATCATTGATGTGACCGATCTGGTCCTCGGTGAGTATCCCGTGCTCCTTGAGGTAGCCCTCTAGCCACTCCAGAGGATCGCGGTCGCGCCATTCCTGAACTTCTTCCTTGGTCCGGTACTGCCCGGCATCCGCCATACTGTGCCCGCGAAAACGGTATGTGATCGATTCAACCAATTGCGGGCGCCCCTGGCGGGCCTTCTCGATGACGTCAACAGCGCACCGGCGGACCGCGAAAAGGTCCATTCCATCCACTGCGCGGTGGTCCATCCCGTAAGCTTCCCCGTACATATGCAGGTCCGTTCGGGAATTGGTGTACTTGAGGGCGGTTCCCATGGCGTAGGCGTTATTTTCAATAATGAAAACGATGGGGAGGTCGAGGATTCCCGCCAGGTTCAACGATTCGTGGAACGCTCCGATCGGGGCGGCGCCGTCACCGATGAAGCACAATGTGACGCGGTCCTCGTTGCGGTACTTGGATGCGTAAGCCAGGCCGATCGCGATCGGGATTTGTCCGCCCACGATGCCCCATCCGCCCATAAATCCGCGGGGGGCGTCGTACATGTGCATGCTGCCGCCCTTGCCGCCCGAAACTCCGGTGGCTTTGCCGTACAGCTCGGCCATCAACGGCCCGGCAGGCGTTCCCATGAACAACGGCGCAACGTGGTCGCGATACGCGGTGATGGCATAGTCCCAACCGAGGCGGATGGAAGAGAGGAACCCCGCGCCCGACGCCTCCTGGCCGATGTACAGGTGGCAATATCCACCGATCTTCGCCTGTGTATACGCCTGCGCGGCCCGCTCTTCAAACCGTCTTGCGGCCAGCACTTTGCGGTATACGTCCACCAACTGGTCGTTGCTGAAGGGGGCTTCATCGCTTGCGCCACCGGAAGCAGGTGCTTCCTTCAGGGCAGCGGCGCCACGTCTTGGCATCGTAGATATCTCCTTGGGGGCGTGCCGGGATCCGGCAAGTGCGCCATCCATTGTCATCGGTTACACTAGCATTCTGTCACGGTGATTGAATCACCGGCCCTGGAAGCGGCCCAGCCTGGGCCGCATTGCGCGAGCCTCATCCGGGCTTAAATGCCGGCGCTCCATCGTCCGCCGGGCACAGCAACACGGGCGCGGCGCCAACCCGCTCCGCGATACTGCGGGACAGATCATTATAGGCCTGCCTATTGAATCCCACAATCGCCTGCGCGATCGTGCCGCCCCGTTCGATTAAGAGCACCGTTGGGACGTTTGTCAGGCCGTAAGCCTCGGACGTTTCATATGGCGGAGGCTCCGTGAGCGTCTCCATTGATACGCCGAACTTACGCTGGAAATCATGGATCGCCTCCGGCGGGTCTTCCGCGATGGCGACGGCCTCAAACTCCGCCGAGTCGTACAATTTCAGTTTGTCCAGGCAGGGCACACCCAGTTGGCACGTTGGACACGTGACCTTGAAAAACACAAGCAAAGTCAGGCGGTCAAACGTGACCCTGGCCGGCGTTTCATTTTCCAACCTATTCAATGCAAAATGCGGCGCCATCGTTCCCGGTTCAAGCACTGCCATTTTGCCCCTCCCTCGTGCGCAGATGTGATGCCGGCAAATCCCGCGATGCCGGATACAACAACCTCAAATATAGCCAAATACCCGCTATGGGACCGAAGCAAAGGAACTTAACCCTTCCTGGCATCGACATAAACAGTGGGACTTGAGAGTCCAGCGGCGACCGATCGACGATGAATGGACGCGCCGCGCGCCGGGCAATTTCGAGGAAAGAAGAGGAGTTAAGTATGAAACGACCCAACACCAGGACAATCGTCGCGTTATCGTTTTTGGCATTCACGACGGCTGTTGCGCCGATTGCCACCCAGGCGGGCAACCCCCTGGGGCGAATTCTGGAAGGCGGAGGTATCGCGCTGGCCGTCTCGAAGTTCGGGCCCCAGGTGAACGATTTTGTCAACAAGATGACCGGGATGAAGGACGACAACCTGGAAGTTACGAAGGTTGTGCCCATCATCAGCGCGGGCAAAGGTGTCTACCTTGGCGCGGTCCAGGTAGCGGGGCCGAGACTGGCGGTTTCCAAGGTGAAAGCCGTGGCGCAGCTTGAGGGCAAGTTGTCCAATTTCCGGATCAAGGCACTGGTCCCTGTTGATACCACCAACCCCACCGATAAGCCCAGCCGCGTGCGCGGCGTGGGTGTGACCGGCGTGATTGACGTGAAACTGTAACTATGCGGTGAGGGTTGAGCGCTGGGGCGAAAGAGCGGAATTCGTCCACAGCGCTTAACCCTCCCTCCGCAGATCCTCCTCGCTACGATTTGGCTCGACCTGCCAGACTGTGTGTATGAGCCAAACCCTCACAGTCGGCGACCGGGCTATGCCGGAGACGCTTCAACGGGACTGGCGGCTGTTCACGCTGCTGACGTTCCTCTTTGGTTTCGGATTCGCCGTGTATAACGGCGTGTTCCAGAATTTCTTCGGGAACTCCCTTCACGGCACCCCCTGGCAGTTGGGGAAACTGGAGTCGATGCGCGAGGTGCCGGGCCTGCTGGCGGCGCTGACGGCCGGCACGGTTGTTATGCTGGCCGAATCGCGCGTGGCGGGCCTGGGCCTCCTGATCACTGCGGTTGGCGTGGGCGTTACCGGTTTCATGCCCGGATACGCCGGCCTCGTGGCGATCTCGGTCTTCTGGTCCATCGGATTCCACCTGTACTCGTCGGTTTCCCCCGCCATCACGCTGGCACTGGCGAAGGGAAGGGAGGGCGGCAGGCATCTGGGGCGCATGTCCGCCGTCGGCTCGGCATCCACCCTCGTGGCCCTGGGTCTGGCGTGGCTGGTGTCCCATTTCCTGCCAAAATTGCCGTACCACCTCTACTTTGCGCTGGCGGGATTGTCCATCGGTACGGCGGCATTTCTCTGCATGCGGCTCTCAACGCACGCCGAGGGTGCGCCGAGGGCCCGGCTGGTTGTCCGGAGGGAGTATCGCCTCTACTATCTGCTGGTCTTTCTCGAGGGGTGCCGGCGCCAGATATTCTCCATCTTCGCTTCGTTCGCGCTGATCAAGCAGTATCACGTCTCGCTTTCGGTGATGCTCCTGCTAGCGTTCGTCAACTCCATCCTGATCTCGCTCACCGCCCCGAGGATGGGACGCCTGATCGACCGTCACGGCGAACGCGGGCCTCTGACCTGGTATGCCATCGGCCTGATCATCGTGTTCGCCGGCTATGCCATCACGCGCTCGCTGGCGATGCTGTTCACGCTGTATCTGATAGACAACGTCCTCTTCACCTTCAGCGTTGGATTCACTACGTACCTGCACCGCATCGTGCGGACGGATGAGCTCACCCCTTGTCTCGCTATGGGGACAACGATGAATCATATCGCGGCCGTGACGGTTCCCCTGGGCGGGGCGTGGCTCTGGAACCACTTCCAGAACTATCAGATTCCGTTCTGGGTGGGAGTGGGCATTGCGATGGTCTCGCTGGTCGCGACGCGATGGCTGCCCCGTGGCCGGGCTGTGAGCGTGACGGATTAGCCGTCACTTGAGGAGATAAAAGACATCCGTCCGGAGTTGAGCCGGATCATCGATCCAGTGTCCGTAGACTTCCCAGTTCGTGCCCTGCAAGTCGCATCCGTTGGCCGCGCACCATTCAACGATGGCGCTGTGCGCGTCACCCATTCGGTCGTACGGGCCGACGTGAGTGGTTGACGCCGTTCGCCCACCGGGCGTTTCCAACTGCCTGACTTCGCCCTCTTCGGTGAACGTCCCAGGCATGAGGACGCCTGCCTGCATCAAGACCTGGCCAGCCGGAAGCGATTTGCCGTGGTCGTCTACGTTCAGGTATACCGCCACGTTGAGGCCCTGGCTTTGAAGATCGCTGCCCTTCAGAAATGCCCAGACCTTATCCAGGAGCGGTATGATTCTCGCGGGAATCTGTGAGGGCGCAACCCTCTCGCTTGCGCCCGCGAAAACCTGTGATTCAACCTGCTGAACACGAATCTCGTACGGCATTCAATGACCCTCCCTCAGGAGAACCTATACCCGACCGGGGCGCGCAATCCACGTTTCTGTCGACTATGTTATCTCAAGCATCCGGTCCAGCGCCAGTTTGGCGGCGGACCGCGTTGGTTCAGGCACGCTGATGCGGTTCACGACCTTGCCGGCCATCAGGTTGTCCAGCACCCACAGCAGAAAACTGGGGTGGATGCGGTACATCGTGCTGCACGGGCAGACAACCGGATCGAGGCAGAAGATGGTCTTGTCCGGGTGCTCGCAGGCGAGGCGGTTGACCAGGTTGATCTCGGTTCCCACTCCGATGACGCTTCCGGCAGATGCTTCCCGAATGAACTTCACGATGAACTCAGTGGAACCGTTGGCATCTGAAGCTTGTACGACATCCAGGGGACACTCCGGGTGGACGACAATCCGGACCTCCGGGTGGATGGAGCGCGCGAGGGCAATCTGCTTAGTCGTGAAGCGGCCGTGCACCGAGCAGTGGCCTTTCCACAGGATGAATTTTGCGGCGCGGATGGCATCGGGCTCAAGGCCGCCCAAGGGCTCGTTCGGATCCCAAACCACCATCTGGTCTGGGGTATAGCCCAACGCGACGCCGCTGTTACGTCCGAGATGCTGGTCGGGGAAGAACAGTACCCGATCTTTGCGGTTGAGCGCCCACCGAATCGCGGCCTGAGCGTTCGAGGATGTGCAGACGGTGCCGCCGTTCCCGCCGACGAAGGCCTTGAGGCTGGCGGTGCTGTTCACATACGTGATCGGGAGGATGTCTTCGTCGAGAATCGGAACGATCTGATTCCAGCAGTCGTTGACCTGGTCGATATCCGCCATATCGGCCATGGAGCAGCCGGCCGAGAGGTTGGGAAGGATGACGTCCTGGTCGCCTGGCTTCAGGATGTCCGCGGACTCGGCCATAAAATGGACGCCGCAGAACACAATATGCCGGGCCTCGGGGCGCGTTGACGCTTCGCGGGCGAGTTTGAAGGAGTCACCGCGGTAGTCCGCGAATCGGATCACCTCGTCGCGCTGATAGTGGTGGCCGAGAATTAGAAGGTCCGGCCCCAGTTCGCCTTTGGCCTGAGCGATGCGGGACAAGGTATCGCCTTCTGAAAGGGTCGTATATTCAGGCCCCAGGGGCCGTTGGTATAGCAGGTTCAACATAGTCCCATGATAGCGCGGGTTAACTCGGCGGAGCGCCGGTGTGCTCGGACGAAACACGAATTCCCGGCGCTTCGTGCGTGCGCATCGTGATATAGTTATCAGTGTCATAAACGGACCGCATGGGGAGGGTTAGCACTTGAGTAAGTCCACCGTAATTGGCCTGTTCCTGATTCTCGGCTTTGCCGCATTGGGCGCCGTTGCGTTCAAGAAAACGGTGACGCCGTACGTTACCGTTTCGGAGGCTAAGACGAGCCAGGACGTCGTGCAGGTCTACGGCGCCATCGACCAGGCGCACCTCAAATACGACAGGAAGTCCGCCGAGATCACCTTCCCGCTCACGGATCTGAAGAATAACACGATGGTCGTTGCCTACCGGGGCGTGCGACCGGGCAATATGGCTCAAGCCACCCACTGCGTGGCTACTGGTCAATGGAGTGGAGACCATTTTGAGGCTTCCACGCTCCTCATCAAATGCCCGTCGAAGTATCAGGGAGAGAAGAAAGCGTGACCACGCTAGGGTATGCGTTCATAGTGGCGGCGCTTCTGTCCGTGCTGGGTGGCAGCGCCGCATATGTTGTCTCCGAAATCACATCCGGGCAAAAGTCGGATACTTTCAGGGAATGGGGCCGGCACGGCTTCCGGATGGCCGCGCTGATGACCGGGCTGGCATCAATCTACCTGATGTCGTTCTTCGTGAACAGGCATTACGAGGTCGACTACGTCTTCCACAACAGTTCCCGCGACCTTCCGCTCATCTTCCGCGTGAGTTCGTTCTGGGCGGGGCAGGAGGGATCGTTCCTTCTGTGGGGGATGTGGACCGGCGTGTTGGGCCTGATCCTTTACCGGAAAGCGGGCAAGGATGAGGCCAGCGTGATGCCGTTCTACGGGCTGACGTATGCTTTCATCCTGGCCATGGTGGCGATGATCAACCCGTTCAAGGTCAGCGCGGCGCCGCGCCTTGACGGCAACGGTCTCAACCCGCTGTTGCAGGATTACTGGATGGCAATCCACCCCCCGACGCTGTTCCTGGGCTATGCCCTGATGGCGGTGCCGTTCGCCTTCGCGATGGGAGCGCTGTGGCGGAAAGACTACCGCGACTGGATCCGCGCCGCGGCGCCGTGGGCGATTATGGGCGCGACAGTCCTCGCCCTGGCGCTGAGCATGGGCGGCCACTGGGCCTATCGCACGCTGGGGTGGGGGGGATTCTGGGGCTGGGACCCCGTTGAGAACGCGTCCTTCGTGCCGATGCTCTGCGGGATCGCGCTCTTGCACGGGCTTTACCTCCAACGCGGCGCAAACGCTGCCGGCCAGCGGATGAACATCGGCCTGGCGATCACCGGCTTCATCGCGGTGATGTACGCCAGTTACCTGACTCGGAGCGGAGTCCTCACCCAGTTCAGCAACCACTCGTTCTCCGAGATGAAACACTCGTGGTTCCTTCTGGCGTCGCTCCTCTTCTTCGTATTCCTGGGGTCGGTGTGGTACCTGGCCCGGTTTGCGCGGATACCCGCTCCCAAACTGTACGACTCGCTGTCCTCCCGGGAGTTCGGGTTCTATCTGAGCGTGGTCGTGACCATGATCGCGGCCGTGATGGTGGCTGTCGGGACGAGCACCCCCATCATCACAGGCTGGTTTGCGAAAAAGCCGTATTCCGCTCCGCCGGCCTTCTACAATTGGACGATGGCGCCGATCGGCTTTCTAATGGCGCTGATGGTGGCCGTCTATCCGCTTGCCGCTCGCAACGGCATCTCGGTGGCCGACCTTCGCCGCAGGATAGCCATCCCGCTGATCGCCGGCCTCCTCGCGAGCGCCGCCGCGCTGTTAGCCGCTCGTGGCATACCCGGCCTGCAACCGCCTCAGATTGTGGCGGCGACAGGTCTGGCGTTCGGCGGCGTGCTGGCAGCCACGCTGAACGTGATGCTCCTCGTGCGCGTCATCCGCACCGGCGGCGTGGCGTCATCGGGGGGCTACCTGGCGCACATCGGTTTCGGCGTGCTTCTGGTCGGTGTGGTCTGCTCATCTGTATACTCAACCACCAGACGGTTGACGGTCGCCATGGGAAAGCCGGCTTTCGCCGATGGGTACTCGTTCCAGTTGCTCGATCGCGGCGAAAGCCCCAATCCGCAGAAGGTTGTGATCCCGTTGCGCGTGACCGGGGCCTCGCAGCCGGGAAGAGCCTTCGAGGTGCGTCCATTCATGTCGCAGGACCGCAATGGCATGCAGATGACCTCGCCCGGCATCCATAGCAACTGGCATCACGATCTTTACGTGGCGCCGGTGCAGTTCGACCCCGGCGGTCTCCAGACGATGCCGATCACCTTGAAGCGGGGGCAGATCTATGTGTTCGGCCCGCTGAAGCTCTATTTCGCCGGCGTCGATCAAATTGGCCAGCCGGGTTCGCCGGATTTCGGGATGAGGGCGAACCTGCTGGCGATTCGCGGCAAGGTTCACGCGCCGGTGAGCCCGGAGATCAACTTCCAGACGTCACGAGGCACAATTGTCGGATTACCGGGCGGTTCGAGGATCAATATCAGCCCGGACAACGATTTTCAGAATGGCGTTGTGTTCGACCTTGCCGGGCCAAACTCCACCATGACTGCCGCATATGCTATCGTGGATGTAACGGTCAAGCCCCTCATCTGGTTGACGTGGCTCGGAATGGTCACGACCGTCGCGGGTGGCCTCATCTCGGTGAGGCGGCGAGCGAAAGACAGAAAACGGGTGGTGGAAACAGCCGTTCTCATAGAACGGCCGGCTGAGCATGCGGTATTATCCAATCTTCATTGATCTGAACGGCAAGAGGGCTGTGGTTGTGGGCGGTGGTCACATCGCCGAACGCAAAGTAGGCACGCTGCTTGAATGCGGCGCCCTCGTGACCGTGGTATCGCCTGAGATTACACCAGGCCTCCGGGAAGCCGTCGATAACGGGCGCATTTCGTGGATCGCCCGCACATACCAGGCGGGTGACCTTTCCGGCGCGTTCTGCACCTATGCGGCGACTGACGAAAACGCCGTCAATACCGCGGTCTTCGCGGAAGCGAGCCGCAACAGCCAGTTGTGCAATGTGGTTGACGTTCCCCCGCTGTGCAACTTCATCGTTCCCAGCATCGTGGACCGGGGGGATCTGACCATCGCGATCAGTAGTTCAGGCAACAGTCCTGCGCTGGCGAAGCGCCTCAAATCCCGCCTCGGAGAAGAGTATGGCGAAGAGTGGCGAGCTTTGAACGACCTCCTCGGCCGCCTGAGGCCGGAGGTCAAGCGCAGGTATCCCGAAGAGGCTCCCAGAAACGACCTGCTGGCGCGCCTCATGGACGCCGGCGTTCTGGAAATGCTGCGGGAAGGGCGAGCCGCCGAAGCGGAGGAACTGGCTTGGCAGGTACTCTAATGCAGACTTCATTCGGCACTTCGCGACGCAGGTCAAGCAACGGCCGCCCGAATCCCTCGTCCGGAGGACGATTGGCCGATGGCCCTTCAGACCGGTACTTCCGTGTCGGGCCGGCAGCGGCGTATTGGAGTAGCCAATGCATCTGATCGTGCTGGGGTTGAGCCATAAGACCGCGCCGGTTGCCGTCCGGGAACTGGTGGCGCTCACACCCGCGCGCATCCCCGAAGCCCTCATGGCGATCCGCCGGATTTCCAGCGTGCGCGAAGCAGCCATCATCTCCACGTGCAATCGGACTGAGTTGTATGTCGTCAGCGAATCGCGGGACGAAGAGCTGCTGGCGGACATCCTGTGTCACGGTGAGCACGGCGCCGAGGCGAGGGACCACCTCTATTCATACCTGGACGAGGCCATGGTCCGGCATCTGTTCCGCGTTGCATCGGGCGTTGACAGCATGGTGCTTGGCGAAGGGCAAATCCTCGGCCAGGTGCGCGAAGCAGCCCGCTTCGCCAATGAGGAATCGGGCGCGGGGCCGGTCCTTCGACGCCTGTTCGACCAGGCCATCTCGTGCGGCCGGCGTGTTCGAACCGAAACGGACATCGCGCGCGGGGCCGTCTCGGTCAGCCATGTGGCGGTGGAACTGGCGAGGCAGATTTTTGGTGACCTGAAAGGTCGCACCGTATTGCTTCTCGGCGCCGGTGAAACCGCGGAAATGACAGCGCGCCTGATGGTGAAGTTCGGGGTTTCTTTCGTTACGGTTGCCAACCGGACCTTCGAACGCGCGGAAGCCCTTGCGACGGTTCTGGGCGGACAGGCCGTGCGGTACGATCAGTTCCCCGAAAAGATGGAACGCGCGGACGTAGTTGTCTGCAGCACCGCGGCGCCGCATGCCATCATCACCCGGGATGTGGCCCGTCAGGCGGCCGCGCGCCGCCGGGGCCGCCCGGTGTTCTTGATCGATCTCGCCATTCCGCGCGACGTCGAACCGTCGGTCGCCGATCTGGACAACGTCTTCCTGTACAATCTGGACAACCTTCAGGACCTCGTCAGCCAGAATGTGGAAACCCGGCGGGACGAAATCCATCTGGTGGAGCAGATCGTTGAGCAGGAGGTGGCATCGTACATGCAGTGGGTGGGATCCCTGCAGGTGGTGCCGGTGCTCACCGAGTTGCAGCGTCGGTTCGAGGACATCCGCCAGGCGGAAATGGAGCGCACACGGCGGCGCCTGGAGGGTTTGACCCCGGACGAGCGCGACGCCGTGGACCAGATGACGAGGGCGATGGTCAAAAAAATGCTGCACGACCCGTGGCGCTTCATGAGGTCCTCCGATGAATCCGGAACGGCCGGGGCCCTGCAAGCGTTGGTCGACGTCTTCGGGCTGGAACTGTCCGGTACTGCATCGCCTCTGCCCACTGTAGAGATAATCGAGCCGGAGCCGCTCCCAACGGAGCCCGAGGTGCCGGTGGGACAAACGCGATGAACTTCGGACAGATCTCCTTCACAATCGCACTGGTTCTCTATTTCGTGAGCGCCGGGCTCTACCACGTTCCCGTTTTACTGAATGGGAAGCGCGGCGCCCGTCCGGCACAGATCGCCGCGCTGGTGGGGTGGCTCTTTCAGACGGCCGGCATCGCACATCGCAGCCTCACGTTGGGCCTTCCTCCATATGTGGAATTGCGCGGCGCCGTAATGACCGTTGCCTGGGTGATCGTTCTCTTGACTCTCGTCGTGGAGTGGCGCCTTCACACGGCCACGCTGGGCGTACCGGCCATGCCGGTTGCAGCATTGGCGATGGTGATGGCGGACACCCTGCCGTTGTTCGGTGGAATCCACCCGCTCATGCCGTCATTGTACCGGGACCCGATGTCGGCGCACGTAGGTTCCATCGTCGCCGCGTTCGGCTGTTTTGCGCTTGCTTTCTGCCTGGCGCTGCTATACATGGTTCAGGAACGACGCCTGAAGCGCCATACACTGCGCACGACGCGGCCCGGAGCGCTTTCACTGACCGATATCGAGCACCTCGCCAACACCTTTGCGGCTTTCGGCTTCTCGATGCTCACGCTGGGCTTGCTTCTGGGGTTCGTCTGGGCCGCCAGCGGCGTGTGGAAGGGCAATTGGTACATGGAGCCGATCGTGCTCGCTACCATCGCGACCTGGGCAGTGTACGCCGGCTACCTCTACATCAGAGGCGTGAAGGGGTCGCGCGGCAGAGGCAACATGTATTTCCTTATCATCGGCTTCACACTCGCGGTGTTCACCTTGCTGGTAGTGCGCCCCATTCTGCCGGGACAACACGGTTAGCGATATGAGATTGACGATTGGCACACGCGGCAGCCTGTTGGCGCGCACTCAGACGGATTGGGTTGCCCGGCGCTTTCGCGAAGCGCACCCGGATGCCGTCGTCGACATCGAGGTCATCACAACCCAGGGCGATGTCGTGCTCGATCGCCCCCTGACTGCGTTTGACGACAAGGGGCTGTTTACGCGCGAGATCGAACGGGCGCTGCTGGACGGTATCCTCGACTGTGCGGTCCACAGTTTGAAAGACCTGCCGACCGAAATGCCTCCGGGTCTCACCATCGCCGCCATTCCTGAGCGCGAGGACGCGCGGGACGCGATTGTGGTGAACGGGGTGGCGCGGTCCGACGATGGCGCCGCGGTCCTTGCGGCGCTTCCCGAGGGCGCCACGGTTGGAACTTCGTCGCTCCGACGGCAGGCGCAGTTGCTGCGCGTGCGGCCCGATCTCAACGTTGCCGATATCCGCGGAAATGTGGACACGCGCCTCCGCAAACTGCATGAGGGGCAGTATGACGCTATCCTGTTGGCCGCCGCGGGGCTGCATCGCCTCAATAGGACGGACGAGATCACGGCCTATCTTCCGTTCAGCGTGATGCTGCCGGCGCCGGGCCAGGGGGCTCTGGCAATTCAGGCGCGGGACAACGACATGGAAACGCTCGGCTGGCTCAATGAGCTGGACCACTGGGCGACCAGGCACGCCGTGACGGCCGAACGTGCCTATCTTGAGGCCCTCGGCGGCGGATGCCACAATCCAATTGCCGCATATGCCGAGGTTGCGGGCCACAATATGGAGTTCCAGGCCTTTGTCGCGGACGAAGACGGTTCCAATGGCTCTCGCGATCGGTTCAACGCGCGTTCGGAGGAGGCCGAGTGGGCCGGACGAAAACTCGCCCGCAAAATGAGACCGCTCTTTTAGGGTGTAGGGTTTGGGGTCTAGGTTCGGATACGGCACCCCAAACCCCAAACCCAACACCCTATACCGTACACCCTATACCTTACTATGAACTGCAACACACTCGTTATCGGATCGGGAATCGCCGGGCTATGGGCCGCGTTGAAGGCGGCGGACCACGGCGACGTGATCGTCCTCACGAAGAAGGAAGAGTCCGAGTCCAACACCAACTACGCTCAGGGCGGGATCGCCGGCGTGCTGGCCGCGGATGACGCCCCTCGTCTCCATCTGGACGATACGCTGGAGGCGGGCGCAGGCCTGTGCCACGAAGACGCGGTGGACGTCCTGGTGCGCGAGGGGCCTGATCGCATCCGCGAACTCATCGATTTTGGCGCCCACTTCACGACCATTCCCGGCGAAAAGGGCGAAACACTGGCACTCGGCCGTGAAGGCGGGCACTCCAGGCGCCGCATCGTTCACGCCAAGGATTTGACCGGCCGCGAGGTCGAGCGCGCCCTGCTGACTGCGGTCCGGCTCCATCCCCGTATAACGGTCCTCGAAAACCACCTGGCGCTGGACCTCCTGATTAGCGATGGAGAGTGCCGTGGCGCCGCCGCCTTGAACCGCCGTACGCGCGAAAGCAGTGTCTATCAGGCAAAGGCCACCGTTCTCGCCAGCGGGGGCGTTGGGCAGGTTTATCCGCATACGACCAACCCGGCGATCGCGACCGGTGATGGCGTGGCGATAGGCTGGCGCGCCGGCGCCGTGCTCGCGAACCTCGAGTTTATCCAGTTTCACCCCACTACCCTCTACCATCCCGACGCTCAGTCGTTCCTCATCAGCGAGGCCGTGCGCGGCGAAGGCGGAATCCTGAAGCTGAGCGATGGTTCGACCTTTATGGAGAAATACCACCGCCTCGCCAGCCTGGCGCCGCGCGACATCGTGGCGCGGGCCATCGACGCCGAGGTGAAGAAGCGCAGCGAGGCTTGCGCCTACCTCGATGTGACCCATCTCGGTGCGGCGCGGCTGGAGGAGCGGTTCCCGCACATCGTCGCAACGTGCCGCCAATTTGGAATCGACCCCGCCACGCAGTGGATTCCGGTTGTCCCGGCCGCGCACTACAGCTGCGGTGGCGTGGTCACGGATCTCGCCGGACGAACAAACATCCCCCGCCTTTACGCCAGCGGCGAAGTCTCGTGCACAGGTGTCCACGGGGCAAACCGCCTGGCCAGCAACTCATTGCTCGAGGCGGTGGTCTTCAGTGAGCGCGCCGCGGCGGACATCGCCACGCTGAAACCCGTGAAGGCAGATGAACTCCGCTACAAAGCGTTCGGTGATGAGGACTCGAACGGGGTAGAGGACCTGACGCGCCGTCTTCGCGAGGAGATGTGGGCCAGGGTTGGGATCGTGCGGACGGATGCGGGACTTGCGGGAGCTTCGTGCGTCGTGGGCGGCATTCTGGAAGAGGCCGAGGCGATGGTGGCGCGGTGCCGTCCGAGTGGCGCGTTGATCGAACTCCGCAACATGGCCGAGACAGCCGCGCTGATCGTGAAGTGTGCATCCCACCGCAAGGAAAGCCGGGGGCTGCACTACAACACCGATCATCCCGAGCGCGTAGAATCGGAACGCCACGACAGCGTTCTCGATCCGGCCAGGGAAGCGCTCTGATGTCGAGGCCGCGGGCGGAATCCGTGGTAGTGGCGGTCACCGGCGCGACGGGCGCCCTCTACGCCAAACGGCTGCTGGAGCTGATCCTCCCGCAGGTGCAGGCGGTCCATCTCACGATGAGCCGGCGCGGCCTCCAGGTGTTGAACTACGAACTCGGACTCGACCTCAGCCTCAAGGCGTTCGACCCCGAGCCGCTGCTCGGGCGCCGGCCGGACAACCTTCATTTCTGGCACCCCGCCGACTTGAATGCCCCCTTCGCCAGCGGCAGCGCCGTGTGCGACGCGATGGTCATCGTGCCGTGCAGCATGAGCAAGGCCGGCGTCATCGCATCGGGCTACTCGGAAGACCTCATCGCAAGGGGCGCCGACGTTGCCCTCAAGGAGCGGCGCCAGCTCATCCTCGTGCCGCGCGAATCCCCTTTGCACCTCCTGCATTTGCGGCACCTCACGGCGCTGGCAGAGGCCGGCGCCACCATCATGCCGGCCATGCCGGGCTTCTACCAGTTGCCGAAGTCGATCGACGACCTCGTCGATTCGGTGGTGTACCGCATCGTGGATCACCTTGGCCTGAACGTCCCCGATGCCTCCAGGTGGTCCGGCGAGTTGCGGTGACACGATACCCCAGTTTGACTGCCGTGTGATGAAAGGTTCGAACACCATCACCCGGCGCAGACCCCTGCTATACTCATCCTCGATGCAAGCCGCTTCTCCACAACACCCTCCGCTGGGCAAAGTGGGCGTGTTGCTGGAGATGATAAAATTCCAGCACACGGTCTTTGCCATGCCTTTCGCGCTGATGAGCATGCTTGTGGCGTCTCACGGCCGCCCCGGTTGGGGCACCCTTGGCTGGATCGTCCTCGCCATGATTGGGGCCCGTTCCAGCGCCATGACGTTCAACCGCATCGTGGATCGGGCGATTGACGCCCGTAACCCCCGCACATCGGCCCGCGCTCTGCCAGCCGGAACGGTTTCTGTCGTCGAAGCCTGGGTCTTCCTCCTGGTGATGACAGCCCTTTTCGTCGTCGCCGCCTGGCGCCTCAACTCGCTGGCGCTGGAGCTGTCGCCGCTGGCGTTGGCGGTGATCTGGGGCTACTCCCTTTCGAAGCGCTTCACCAAATGGTCGCACGCCTTGCTGGGTCTGGCGCTCGGCGTGGCTCCGGTCGGCGCCTGGGTGGCCGTCACCAGCGCCATCGGCTTCCCATCCGTCGTGCTTTCCGCGTCGGTTGTGCTCTGGGTTGCGGGATTCGATGTCATCTACTCCCTTCAGGACATCGAGCACGACAAATCCGAAGGCCTCCACTCCATTCCGTCTCGATGGGGCCCGGCGAAAGCCCTCATGGCGTCGCGGGTGATGCACCTTCTAAGCGCCGGCCTGCTTTTCGCGTTCGGCATCGTGGCAGGGCTGGGGCCGATCTACGCCGTTGGCGCGGCGCTGTCCACGATACTCCTCGCATATGAGCACTCTCTCGTAAGCGCCCGCGATTTCACGAACGTGAACGCGGCGTTCTTCACGGTAAACGGCATTCTGAGCATCGGCATGCTGGCCTTCACGGCCGCGGCCGTTAACCTCCCACTGCTGATGGCACAAAGATGAACACAACAATATCCAGCGAACTGATGGCAGAGGCGGTTGGCCTCATCCCGGGCGGCGTGAACAGCCCCGTGCGCGCGTTCGGCGGAGTGGGCGGCACGCCGCGATTCATGGCGCGCGGACAGGGCGCCTGGATGTGGGACGTTGATGGAAACCGCTATCTCGATTGTGTTGGGTCCTGGGGCCCGCTGATTCTCGGCCACGCTTATCCGGCCGTGGTGAAGGCGGCACAGGCCGCGGTGGCTGATGGCAGTTCCTTTGGCGCGCCCACGGAGGCGGAAGTCTCCTTCGCACGGGAGATTGTCGAATGGGTGCCGTCGGTCGAGATGGTGCGCCTCGTGAACAGCGGGACCGAGGCCGTTCTGTCCGCCATCCGCCTAGCGCGCGGGTTCACAGGGCGGGACAAGCTGGTCAAGTTCGAAGGCTGCTACCACGGCCACGTGGACGCCCTGCTGGCGTCCGCCGGTTCGGGCCTGGCGACGTTCGGCCTTCCATCATCGCCGGGCGTGACGAAGGCCGCGGCGGCGGACACGTTGCTCGTACCGTATAACGACGCTGCGGCGGTGGAGAAGGTCTTCGCCGAGTACGGCTCGGAGATCGCGGCGGTCATCGTCGAACCGGTTGCCGGCAACATGGGAACCGTGCTTCCCGAGCCCGGCTTTCTGGAGACGCTGCGTGACCTTTGCACCCGGTCCGGAGCCATGCTGATCCTGGACGAGGTGATGACCGGATTCCGCGTTGCCGCCGGCGGTGCTCAGGCGCTCTTAGGGATCACACCGGATATTACGACGATGGGCAAGATCATCGGCGGCGGATTCCCCTTGGCCGCGTACGGCGGACGACGCGACGTGATGAACTGTGTGTCGCCCGCCGGTCCCGTATACCAGGCCGGAACGCTCAGCGGAAATCCCGTGGCAGTGGCGGCCGGCCGGGCGCAGTTGGCCGCGATGAAGGCGCACCCGGATGCCTACGCGTTCCTGGACTCGGCAGGGGAGCGTGCCGAAGCCGCCCTGCTCTCTTCAGCCAGGGCTGCGGGCGTGCCGGTGACGGTCAACCGCTGCGGGTCGATGTTGACGTGCTTCTTCACAAATCAGCCCGTCACGGATTTCGCATCCGCCAAGCAAAGTGACACCGCCCGGTATGCGACGTTCTTCCACGCCATGCTCGACCGGGGCGTATACCTGCCGCCGAGCCAGTTTGAGGCGTTCTTCCTGTCGCTGGCGCACGGCGACGAGGAAATGTCGTTCTTTGAAGCCGCCTGCAAATCAAGTATGGCGGCACTGACACGTGAGGCATCCTGATCGTAGACTCCATCCGTGCGGACGACTGTCAAACCGAACCGGATGAAACCGGTTGATCCGCAGTCGGCTTCAGACGACTTTGGGGTTCAACAGCCGCCGACTTCAGTCGGTGGAGCCAAACCAATACATTACCATTGGAGACAACTTTGAAGACCCTCACTATCCTTCTGCTTGCCTGCTGCGCCTCCGCCGCAATCGCGGAGGTCACCCCCTTCACGTTCGCCCACATTTCGGACACCCACATTACGACCGGGACTCCGGCGCACGATGCCAATCTGAAGGCGGCGGTCGCCGAGCTCAACGCGATGGAGCCGCGTCCGGCCTTCGCCATCCATACCGGTGATATGACCGAAATGGGCTCCGAAGCGGACTTCAAGCTGTACGAGGCCGACATCAAGGACGCGAAGATGCCGTTCAAGAACACGTGCGGCAATCACGAGACGCGCTGGGCGGACATGAGCGTCAATCGCTTCAACCAGCACTTCGGGAGTTCCAACATCTCGTTCCTGCACAATGGGGTCCGCTTCATCGGGTTCAACGCGGCCATCTGGCTGGAGCATCACGGCGCCGTCAGCGGTGACACGCGCCGGTGGATTGTGAGTGAGCTCAAGAAGGACCCCAAGGGCACGCCCGCCGTGCTGTTCTGCCACCAGTCGCCGATGTACCCGGATGGCCTGTACATCACCGGCGATGTCGAACTGTGGGACGCCATTGCCCCGTACAATGTGCGCCTGTTTCTGAACGGCCACGGCCACATCTTCAAGTCGTGGACCGTGAACGGCGTCTTCTGCCACATGACGAAGGGCATGATGAACGAGAACGGCGGCTACAGCCTGTACGAGTTCACCAAGGACGACATCAAGGTCTACGACAAGCTCAACGGTGAGGGTAAGAAGCTCATCGCCACGCTGCCACTGGTCACCCCCAGAGTGTCAATCACTATTAAGCCTGACATGATTGTCGACACCGACCCGCCCTTCTATACGTATAAAGTGACCGTCACGTCGAAAGGGCCAAAGGTTGCTCGTATCGAGGAACTGATGGATCATCATCAACGCCCAGACGACAAAAACTGGAAACCGATTAAGTTGGGTGACGACGGGAGTTACACATTCGAAGAGGAAGAATCGCGTGTGCCAGGCAAACATACCCTCGCTGTCCGCGCCGTTGACAGTGATGGAGGCGTTTGGCTGAGGACAATCAGCATGCCGGTCGTGACTGGGTATAAGGTTGGTGACATTGACCCTTGGTTGTCCCTCAAAGCCTCGGTCTTTGACGCCGGCACGGCACTGCAAGGTCCGTGCGCGGTGGACGACACTTCCGTCTACGCCGGCGGTTGGGATGGCGTGCTGTACAACCTGGACAAGGCTACGCTGAAGAAGCGCTGGACGTTCGCCACGAAGGGCGCGATCATCGGCCGGCCCGATGTGGACGGCAAAGCGGTGTACTTCGGCAGCACGGATCAGAAGATCTACGCCGTGAACAAAAAGACCGGAAAGTGGATCTGGTCAGTCGCTACCGGCGGGCCCATCCAGGGACACACGCTCGTTGCCGACGGCGCCGTGTTCGTTGGCTCTGGCGACCACAAGCTCTACGCGCTGGACGCTGCGACGGGCAACCAGCGTTGGGCCTATGAGATGGGGATGCATACCCAGTCGAAGCCGGCGTATGCGGACGGCATGATCTACTGCGGCGCCTGGGATAACTACTTCTACGCCATCGACGCGAAAACTGGCGATCTGAAGTGGAAGAAGAAGATCGGCACCAGCATCTTCTTTGCCCCGGCAGTCAACTCCCCGATCGTTATCGATGGCAAGATCATCACCTGCGCCTCGAAGCCTGCGTCCGACAAGGTCAACCCCAACGTATATTGCCTGGACGCGAAGACGGGCGACACGCTCTGGGGATTCACGCCGGAGGCCGGCGCCTGTTCCTACGCGTCGCCCACAAGCGATGGCGAGCGCGTTTACCTGAGCACGCTGGAGGGCGAACTGCACGCTCTGAACCTGAAGGACGGATCCGTGGCGTGGCGGTCGCAGATGGGTGAAGGCGCCTACGATTGCCGCCCGACCGTGCACAACGGCCAGGTCATCTGCAACACGCTGTACGGCGGCGTAGAGGCCGTCAATGCCGCCACCGGCGGCAAGCTCTGGAGCTTCAAGACCGGCGCGGGCCTCACATTCGCCTGGCCGACCGTCGATGGGGACACCGTGTACGAGCCGTCCATGGATGGAACACTGACAGCCATTCGGATCCCGTCAGCGAAATGAGATAACCACAAAGGCACAAAGACACAAAGTTAGTCTTCGTGCCTTTGTGTCTTTGTGGTGAAATCGGTGAAATCAGATGGTCATTTTAGGCCTCGATCCCGGCACTGCCATCACCGGGTTTGGTCTCCTCCGCGTCGAGGGGAGCAAGCTGACGGTGATGGATTTCGGCACCCTGGAAACGCAAAAGGGGCCGACCGACGCTGCTCGTCTCCTGGACGTGTTCGAGCAGGCGGAGGGCTTGATCGCGCGTGCAAAGCCCGACGCGGTCGCCATCGAGCACCTGTTTTTCGGGCGCAACGTGAATACGATGCTCAGCGTCGGGCGCGCGTCCGGCGTCCTCATCCTTTCGGCGGCGCGTGCCGGCATCGAGGTCATCGAATACACCCCCATGCAGGTCAAGATGGCCGTCGTGGGGTATGGCGCCGCCGACAAGAAGCAGGTGCAGTACATGGTCCAGCGGATCCTTTCATTGCCGGAGGTCCCGAAGCCGGACGATGTGGCGGACGCCCTCGCCCTCGCCATCTGCCATGCCCACACCTACAAGCTGGCGGAGTACAAACCCAGCCGCGTGGGGAAGCGCTAGCGACGAGAAGCACCCCGGCCAATCGGTCGAGGTGCCTCTTTGCGTTCCCGGGCAGCGGTTAGCGCTGTTACTTGGCAGGCTTGGCCGTGATGCTGGCGCCTTCGGTGGAGCCATGTGCTTTGTGGAACGTGACGCTCGACTCCACGAGGTCCTCCCCCTGCAGGCGGTAGACCGTCAGCCAGGTGCCTTGTTCGCCTTTCGCGTTGACGCCCGGCTCGGCTACCACGATGTGGTCCTGCACGCTCGTTACCGCAACACCTGTGTCGGCCGACGAACCCTTTGGCGCCGACAGGAAACTCTCAACGAAGGACGGGGCTTTCGAGACCGCGGGACCGCCCAGGTACGGCATGGCGAACGCCGAGAGTCCGCCCGCTCCGGGGGGGAGGGCGCCCCATCCGGAGCTCCACGGCCAGTTTCTGATCGAATGAATCTGGTCTTCGCCGTTGACCGACAGGGAAGGCCGTGCCTGGAGCAGCACGCCCTCACCGTCCGGGACGATGAGCAGGTCCGCCTGCCGCGCGATCGCTTCCAGCACTGTGGACAACGCCACACGCCTGGCTTCCAGCGTGATCCGTGTCTTCTTCGGGACACTGGAGTCCACGCGAATGGAAACTCCGGATCCCCGCGAGAGCGCCTGGGCCGTCTGCTCCACAGTCGCGTCTTTCAACTGAACGTCAACCGGGCTGGCCAGTTTCTTCATTCTCTGGCTGGACCCATACAACTGCCTGGATTTCTCCAGGGCGTTTTCGGCGATGGACAGGCGCGTCTTGACGTCGGTCAGGTCTCCTGTAGGCGCTGCGCCGACGTCGATCATGCGCTGCATGGTGCCCATCTTCTCCCGCAGCCCTTCAACGGTCGCCTTCACGGCCGCAAGGTCGGTATCGGTAACGTCCGCCGGGAGGCCGTTCAGGGACTGGAGCACCTCGGTGATCGGATCCTCGATATTTACGGGTTTGGGGGCACTCTCGTCGGCCGTCGTGGTGGTCTGCCCCTGCGCCGGTAACGAAGCCGGCGCGAGGGCGAAAACCAGCAGCCCAGCGGCCAACCATGATAGGTTCTTCATTCGTTTGATCCTTCCGTTTCTGCTGGTCCCGCCTTGTCAACGGAGACTCTCAGCAATGCTTCAGGTCTGTCCTGTGATGCAGCCTTCAGCGAAAATGACGTTTGTATCGCGCCGGACCCCGGTCCGGCCACGGTATACTCGAGCATCGCACCGGATGCCTGGTCAGGCGTAGCGTAAGCGGATACGCGGGCAAATCCCGGGTCGGCCGGCTCCGCGGTGCGCGAAGACACTTTTATCGGCGCCTGTTGCGCGGTCACCACGAGGATCCGGGCGAGTTGTGCCTGGGACGCTGGCCCCGTGTAGCGTGGGTGCCGGGCTTCGGGCTGTCGTCCCGTGTGCGCGCCGGACGCTGCCCCTTTGCGGACGCGCCGTCCGAACGTGGCCCGCGAACTCTCTTTGGAGCTTCGTCCGGGTAACTTGTTCGTGATCCGTCGGGCGACTGCGGTTGTAGCCCGTAATGCGGCCGTCTTCTCTGAATTGACCTGTGGAGGAGGATTCCGCGCGATGACCTGTGGGCGCGGCGTGAATTGCGAGCGGTGCGACCAGAGTACGATCCCCAGGAGCGCCACCGCGAGGGCGAAGGCCGGGATGAGCGGGCGTTTTCGGGCCGGCGGGTAGGCGCTGTGCTCTGCGGCAGACAGTGCCGCGGCGAGAATGCGGCTGGACCGTTCCGAGGTCAGGCGCGGGATCTCCGGCGCCGCGCGGCCGAGGATGTTTTCAACATCGTCTTCGCGACGCTCCTCGGGCACTCCGCCCAACAATTTGGCAAGCCAGTTAGTGCCTTTCATCAGACTCCCCATACACCGATCTGAACTCGTCCTTTGCCCGCTTCAGGCGCATTTTGACCGTGCTCAGCGGCACACGAAGCAGGTCGGCGATTTCATCGTAGCTCAGTTGCTGCCAGAACCGCAGCACAAGCACTACGTAATGGTCCCTGCGAACGCCCCGGAGCGCCTCCTGAACCGCCAGCCGCTCGGCCAGATGGTGAGAGTCATCCAGGCCGCAGGCATCTTCAATGAGTTCGAGCGGCGAGGACTTGCGCTTCCGCAGAATCTCGATGGATTGGTTTACCGCGATGCGATGAAGCCAGGTCTTCAGCGCGCATTCCCCGCGAAATCGGCCAATTGAACGAAACGCCTTGATGAACGTCGTCTGCACCGCGTCCTCGGCGTCTTCGTGGCGGCACAACAGGCGATAGCACAATCCGTAAACCGCGTCGCTGTGCGCGGTATACATCGACTCGAGCGCCCACGGCGCCCCTGCCTGTGCGGAACGGAGCCAATCCGGATTTCCGATGCCGTCGGTCGCTCGCGGCGCAGGTTCCATAAGCAACTGGTCCACCGTGCACGCCTCCGGGGCGCCTCTGACTGCCATGCGCTGTCTCCTCAATCTTCACAGCATAGACGCCGCCGCCACGCAAAAAGTCACGAACTTCTCCCGGCAGTGTGCTGCAGCAGACTAGATGAACCAACCTCCCGCTACCATCGTCCGGAGGACGATTGGCCGAAGGCCCTTCAGACCGGTATTACAATGCCGCGTCGGCGTCACCTCCTGTCTCCTGCCCCCTCCCCATTTGACCCTTCATCCCGCCCGTTCCTATCATCAGCACCGTGAAACAAGAACAAACCCTCAAAATCGGGCTGCCCAAAGGCAGCCTTCAGGAAGCAACTCTCAACCTGTTCAAAAAGGCCGGCTACTCGTTCGTCGCGGGCGGGCGGTCTTACGTACCCTCCGTCGACGACCCCGAAATGGAACCGCTCCTCCTTCGCCCGCAGGAAATGCCACGTTACGTGGAGCAGGGGATTCTGGATTGCGGGCTCACGGGCTTCGACTGGGTACAGGACAACGGCTCACCCGTAAAGATTCTCTCCCGTCTCACCTACGGCAAGCAAACGCTGAACCCCATCCGCATCGTTCTCGCCGTGCAGAAAGGCGGCCCCATCCAAGCGGTTAAGGATCTGGAAGGCAAGCGAATCGCAACCGAGTACGTCCGTCTCACAGAGCGCTTTCTCGCCGAGCGTGGCGTCACCGCCAGCGTGGAGTTCTCATGGGGCGCCGACGAAGTGAAGGTCCCGGAACTGGTGGATGCCATCGTGGTCAACACCGAGACCGGCTCCTCGCTGCGCGCGCACAATCTGCTTGTCATTGAAGAGCTGATGCAGAGCACCACCGTTTTCGTGTGCAACGAGGCGGCGTGGGAGGACAAATGGAAGCGCTCCAAGATGGAGAGCCTCGTTATGCTGCTGGAAGGCGCGCTGAATGCCGAGCGCCTCGTCGGGCTCAAGATGAACGTGCCCAAGGCGTCCATGCATCGCATTTCCAGCCTGTTGCCGGCCCTCAAGAAACCGACGGTGTCGCCCCTCGCGGACGACGATTGGGTTGCCGTTGAGGTGATTCTCGACGAGACGACGGTTCGCGACTTGATCCCCCGCCTCAAACGCGCCGGAGCCGAAGGCCTCGTGGAATACCCGCTGAACAAGGTGATTTACTGAGTAGTCAGGAGACAGCAGGCAGGCGGCAGCCGCCGGTATCGGCCTCTTCTTCCTGTCTCCTGTCTCCTGCCTCCTGTCTCCTCCAATGATCGCATTTTTATCAGGCAAGCTCCGAATGGCGGGGTTCAATTACGTTGTCGTAGACGCGGGGGGCGTCGGTTACCGCGTCTCCGTCCCGCTTTCGCTCATGGCCCAGTTGCCGGTCATCGGGCAGCCGGTTGAATTGTTCATCCACACCCAGGTCCGCGATGACGCGATCCAGTTGTTCGGGTTCCCCGCTCTTCAGGACCAGGAACTGTTTGAGAGCCTCATCTGCGTGAACGGCGTCGGCCCCAAGGTGGCGCTAGGCATGATGAGCGTGCTGCCGTCCGATCAGATTTTGCAGGCCATCGTATCCGAGGACGCTGCGACGCTGCAAAGGGTGCCGGGCGTCGGAGGAAAAACGGCGCAGCGCATCGTGCTGGAACTCAAAGACAAAATGGCCGAGATATCCTGGGAACGGAGGGCTTCCGGCGCCGGAGAGCCCGACGGCCCGGCCGGCAGCGCCCTCAAGGATGCCGTCGAGGCGCTGGTCGGGCTTGGCTACAACCGGCCGCAAGCCCGCACCGCGGCGGAGCGGTGCGCCGTTCCCGGCCTTGACGTCGGCGGCATCGTGCGCGCGGCGCTTCAGATGCTTACCGCCCGCTGACCCGGGTGACGTAAATCCCTATGCAAGACGATGAACGATTGGTATCGCCGGAGACACACGAGGCAGACGATCGGGAGCTCTCCCTTCGCCCGAAGCGTCTGCGCGAGTATATCGGCCAGGCGAAAATAAAGGACAACCTCGAGATCTCTATCGAAGCTGCGTGCCGGCGGGGCGAAGCGCTCGACCATTTGCTGCTGTACGGTCCCCCCGGGCTCGGCAAAACGACCCTTGCCCACATCGTGGCGAACGAAATGGGCGCGACGCTCAGGACGTCCAGCGGGCCGGCCATTGAGCGCCCGGGAGACCTTGCGGCCATCCTCACCAACCTCGAACCGGGCAGCGTGCTGTTCATCGACGAAATCCATCGACTGAACCGCCTGGTGGAAGAGATTCTCTATCCGGCGATGGAGGACTACCAGCTCGATCTGGTCATCGGCAAGGGGCCCAGCGCGCGCACGCTGAAGCTTGACCTCCCACAGTTCACGCTGATCGGCGCCACCACGCGCGCCGGGTTGCTATCGTCGCCGCTCCGCGACCGGTTTGGCATACATCATTACTTCGCGTTCTACACGGTGCCGGAACTGCACACCATCGTTCTGCGCTCGGCGGAAATCCTCGACGTCGAGATTGAAGACAGCGGCGCCGGGGAGATCGCGCGTCGCAGCCGGGGAACGCCTCGCATAGCGAACCGCCTGCTGAAACGCGTTCGCGATTACGCCGAGGTCCGTGCCGACGGAGTGATCACGGCGCGCGTGGCGGATGAAGCGCTGAGTAAACTGGAGGTCGACGCCCTCGGGCTGGATGAGTTCGACCGCAAACTCCTCCGTGTGATGATCGAGAAGTACAATGGGGGGCCGGTTGGCGTGGAGACGCTGGCGGCGGCAACGTCGGAGGAGCGCGACACCATCGAGGATATGTACGAGCCGTACCTTCTGCAGCTTGGTTTCATCGCCCGCACTCCCCGCGGACGGATGGCAACCCCGGATGCGTACAAGCACCTCGGCTTCACCGCACCCCGCAACGGGCTCTTTGCCGAGTGAGGATTACAGGCAGCGGCCGGGAACATTTTACGCACGCGTGCTATCATCCTTAGGTAGGAGATACCATGGCGGACCCAAGCAATTCAACAACGATGCCCGGAAACCGCGGGTGCGTCGCGTGCGGAGCGAGTAACCTGCCCACGGCGCAGTTTTGCGCACAGTGCGGCGCGTCACTGCCGCCGATCGGCGGCCAGCCGGCGGGCAACACCAAGTCGGCGCGCCTGGTCATAGAAGCGCGCGAGCACCTCACCCTTCGCCGGTACGAGGAGGCCGCGCTCACCGCGGAGGCCGCGCTCGTCCTAGACGCAAACTCGGCCGAGGCGCACCACATCGCCGCGCAGGCCAGGCTGAAGCAGGGCATGAATGCCTCCGCATTGCGCCATGCGGAACGCGCCGTGGCGCTGGACCCGGGAAACCCGGAGTATCACGCCACCTTGCTCGCAGTGCAGGGGCACGCGGGCTCCGGTTCCTTCGACTGGAATCGTCCGGGTGTGATTGCCGCCGGAGTGGCGCTGCTGGTCTTGCTGATCATCACCGTCGTGGGGCTCAATATGATGTCCTTGAGGGCTGGCCGCGACACGCAGGCTGATGTCCGACCAACGTCCCCCACGGGCCAGTTGTCCCCTTATTCCGCCACCGCCGTCCCGGGGCAGGCAACGCCGCAGCCTGTTCGCCCGACCGGTGTCCTCGCGGGCAGGCCTCGTGTTCCATCTCGTGCCGCGACGCCGCGTGCCTCGGATTTGACGGCGGACTCCGGGACGCCGTCGGGCCAATTCAATCCGACGACCGCGGTCCTGCCGCCGGTGAGCAGCTCGGCGGTCGGCCTAGCCCCCGCGCCGGTGGACGCTTCTCCTCTGAATCGTTTCTCCACTCCGCAGCCGGCGGCGCCTTCGGCCCGCGCTTCCGCTGCGCCCGCTCCGGCGCCGCGCGCCGTTGTCGAACCCCCGGCGGCCCACCCGGGTGGGGGAACGCTGTTCGGCGGCAATTCCTTCCCGACACAGCCTGCCGTCACGACCCCTGCGCCGGACACTACGGAAACCCCTTCCATAACCGCGAATACAGCCGCGACGGTGACGCCGAGGCCGTCGTCACCGCAGCAGGCGTATATGTTGCGGGACTATGGCGCCGCGATCCGGGGCTTCCAGCAGCGGATTGACAACGGTGAAGCAACCGGCGCCAATTATCAGCAGCTTGGCCTGGCGTATGAGCGCGTCTCGGACAAGCGAAACGCCGCGGCCGCCTACCGCGCGGCGATTCTCGCCTACCAGGCGCAGTTGCAATCCGGCGCCGACGCGGACGTTGCCCAGCGTGGCCTTCGCTCCACGCAACGCGCTTTGATGATGCTGGAGACCCGATGAAACGCAGCCTGATCTTTCTGCTCGCGGGCAGCCTGCTCCTGGCGCCCTCCGTATTGGCGTCGGAATTCGACGCGGCCCAGACCGCTTCGAGGGAAGGCCGCTGGAAGGACGCGCTCGTGCTCTGGCAGGCCGCTTCGGATAAGTATCCCGCGGATGCGGAGGTCGCGGCCCAGGTGGGCTTCGCGGAACTGAACACGGGCCGGCTTCCGGATGCCAAACGCACACTGACCCGCGCGGCGCGGCTTTCGCCCTCCAACCTTCTCGCTCAATCGGGACTGGTTCAGGTGGCGATCCGGGAGCATCGCTTTGATGATGCGGTCAATATCGCATCCCGTGCGGCGAGGGCGCACCCGGACAGCGCGGACGCCTACCGCTCACTGGGAGATGCCCAGAAAGCAGCGTCCCGCCGATCGGATGCGGAGGATTCCTATCGACGGGCGACCGTGCTGGGCCCCGACGATTGGCAGAACCATGCCAGCCTTGCCGACGCAGTGCTGATGCGGAATAAGGCGGATGAGGCGGTGAAGGAGTATCGTCAGGCGGTGCGCCTGAACCCGAACGATGGCGCATTGCGAGAGGCGCTGGGTCGGGCCGCCATGCAGGGCGACCTGTACGGCGAGGCGGCGAAGTGCTATGTGGACGCGATCGATTTCGCGCGAAAGCCGGCTCCGGATTGGGAACGCATTGACAGACTGACCCTTCTGGCCATCGATGCCCTGGGTCGCGCGGCCGTCGCGTTGCGCGATGGCGACCAGGCCCGCCAGGACGTTTTCGATGCAAACACCAGAGCCCTGACAGTCGCGGACGCGCTGCTCGAACTGCCGATCGTGGCGGATTCCGATCCCCGCGCCAATCCCGCGATGGCCCAGCGCGCCACGGCATACGCTCTGTTGAGCCAGGCCGCCGCCGCTGACCTTGCGGCTCTTAGAAAGTCAACCGGTTCCGATGCCGCGGACGCGGCGGTGTATCGCGAACAAGCCAGGCGAGCGGTTGTGGCCGCCCGCGCGGCGGGATTGAAACCCGTCGCTCTCTAACCCTTCGCATCGGCCGCGTGTGCGGCCGCAGTATCCATGACAATGACAGAACCTCAACCCTCCGCCGCGTCCTACTGGGCCATGGCGGAACAGCAATCCGCGTTCGTCCAATCGCACTACTACGATCCGTCCGCGGGCCTGTACCGGCCGTGGAGCCCCATGAAATCGGACGCCAACCCGTATGATTTCATGTGGGGAAACGGTGTGCAGTTCTCCTCGCTGGTTGGCGCCATCCGGTACGATCCGGATACGTATCTCCCGATCCTCACGGCTTTCTCCGGCGGCCTTCGCAAATACTGGGATGAGTCCGCCGCCATACCGGGGTTCGACGCGTACTGGGCCTCACCGGGCCATAGCGACAAGTACTACGACGATAACGCATGGCTCGTCATCGGCTTCGCCGAGGCGTACGGCGTGACGCGGGACGAGACGTACCTGGACTGGTCGAAGCGGACGCAAGCGCAGGTGCTGAGCGGCTGGGACGCGGTGCTGGGCGGCGGAATCTACTGGCACGAATCGCACAAGAGCAAAAATACCTGCTCCAATGCGCCGGCCGCGACCGGGGCGTTGTGCCTGTACCGGTGGACGAAGGACGAGTCCTATCTCGACTGGGCCGTCAAGATACGGAATTGGGTTCGGGCGCATCTGCAGGATACGGACGGGCTGTACTGGGACAACGTGGATCTCGACGGGGCGATCAACCGCACCAAGTGGACGTACAACACCGCTCTGATGATCCGCACGGAAGTCCTCCTTTACGAATTCACCGGCGACAAGCAGTATCTCGCGGAAGCCCGGAAGTCCGCGGACGCGGGGATCAAACTCTGGGTTGACCCTGCGACCGGCGCCATCGCGAACACGGCCAGATTCAACCACCTCTTCGCGGAATCGCTTCTCCGTCTTGACGATGTGACGGGAGACAGCCGTTATCTGAACGTGGTCCGCGCGCACGCGGCGTTCGGCGCTCGTTACGTTCGCGATCCGAAGGGCGGCTACGGAAACTCGTGGGAACGCGGTGTGAACGGTCCCGAAGCGCCCAGGGAATTGATCGAGAACGCCGCCGCCGCGCGCCTGTTGTGGCTCCTGGCCCCGTATCCCGATTCCGATGAACTGATGGCTGCCGCGTTGCTCGCCACACGGCAAGGCGACGAAGCCGCGGCGGAGTCGCTGCTTCGGGATGCGGTTGCCGGCGACGCGGAAGCCGTTGAAGCGCGCTATCGCCTGTGGGAGGTCCTCGTACGCCGCGGAAAGGCGCTGGAGGCCGATGGTCTTGCTGCACGGTTGGGCGCTGCGGCGGACGGATCTCCCGCCGTTCGCGACAGGTTGCTCGCCTTGGGCTGGAAAGGCGCCGGGTAGCCGGTATGTCGAGGGTTCTGTTCAGCGTCGGTCTGGTCTGCCTCAGCCTGGGCGCCATCGCATGGGCCATGGAGCGGGCGGGCCTGAAACCGGGTCGGCTGCCCGGCGATATTGTCGCCGGTTCGGGCGGCGCGCGCCTCTACATCCCGATCACAACCTGCATACTGCTCAGCGTGGTCCTGAGCGCCATCATGGCTGTCGCGAGGGCCCTCCGCAAGTGAGTGACCACCTCTCGGATTACGATTACCTCCTGCCGCAGGACCGTATTGCCCAAACTCCCGTGGAACCTCGCGATGCTTCGCGTCTCCTTGTTGTGGACCGCAAGACAGGCGCACTCACCCACCGGATCTTCCGCGACATCGTCGAGTACCTTTCCCCGGGCGATGTTCTGGTCGTGAATTCCTCACGCGTCCGATCGGCGCGGCTATGGGGGCGAAAGCCCACCGGCGGCCGGGTCGAGGTTTTCCTGTTGAAACCGCACGGAAATGACGTTTGGGAGACCCTCGTTTCACCGGGGAAACGGGTCCCCCCGGGGACGCATTTGGAGTTCGACGCCGGGTTCACGGCGCGCGTGCTGGAGCGCACCGACGCCGGTGGGCGCATCGTGCGGTTTGAAGGCGCGGATTCATTGGATGAGGCTCTCGAGGCGGCGGGCGAGGTGCCCCTGCCGCCGTACATCACGGAGCGACTGGAAGACCCGGAACGATATCAGACCGTTTACGCGCGCACCCTGGGTTCCGCGGCCGCGCCGACCGCCGGCCTTCACTTCACGCCGGAGTTGCTGAAAACCGTGCGCGACAAGGGCGTTCAGGTTGCGGAAGTTGTGTTGCACATCGGGCTCGACACGTTCCGCCCGGTGAAGGTGGAAGATCTCGATAAGCACGTGATGCATTCGGAGTGGTACGAGATCAGCGAGGCTGACGCCCGTATCATCAACGAGGCAGTCGGGAGGGTGTTCGCCGTCGGAACGACAACCGTCAGGGCTCTGGAAAGCTCGGCCCGGGCCGACGGCTTGGTCCACCCGGGGGTGGCGGAGACCCGGCTTTTCCTCCGCCCGGGGTCGGAATTCCGGGTAGTGGATGCTATGGTCACGAATTTCCACCTTCCAAAGTCAACCTTGGTCATGTTGGTTTCCGCTTTTTCTCGTTTGGAATTGATAATGAAAGCGTACCGTGAGGCCGTTGAGTGCGATTACCGCTTTTTCAGTTTCGGCGATGCCATGCTGATCCTGTGAGAGGGGTGGCTTCGGCACTCGCGTCGGATCTTTCCATCATTCATTCATAATTGGGGGGGCAAGGGATGGCCAGGTTCCAGGGCAGTCTGAGGGATTGGCGGCGCTATATTGACGAGAAGACCCAGGCGGTCAAAGATCGGCAGGAATCGACCACTGCCGTCGCCGAGGCGGAGAGGCCCGCGGCGCCGGTAGTATCACCCCCTGAGCCGCCGGTGCAGACAGCGTCGCAGGACGTAGAGACGGCTTTGGCGAAGCATCGCGCGATCGCCGAAGAGATCGACCGGACGCCGGACGCGCCGGCCCCGGTTTCGCCTCCTGTATCGGCATCCGATGCAGAAGCCGCGGGGATGTTCGCCCGCCTCCCGCGCCACGTTCAACTGCTGATGCGCCCCGCCAAGGGCGAAGTGGCGCAGAACTCCTACAAAGGCAAATTCAGCGAGACCCGCGAGGAACTCATCTACCGCCTGCTGGACCCGCAGTTGACCCTGGAGGAAACGGCGCGGATACTGAATGTTTGCCCGACGACCGTAAGGCGGTATACCAACCGTGGTCTCCTGCCGCAGGAGCGCACACAGGGGAACCATCGACGTTTCCGCATGTCGAAAGTGCTGGAGTTCCTCGAGGCGCACGTTCCCACCGACGACTGATCCGGGGTTGGGTTTGCATTGAACATCGCTATTTTCTCGGAAAGCTACAAGCCCTACGTCAACGGCGTATCGGTGTCCGTAACCACGTTCACCGAGCAACTGAGGAACCACGGCGATACCGTTCACATCTTCGCTCCCTATATGCCGGACTACGAGGATGAAGACCCGCTTGTGACGCGGTACCCCTCGGTCCGCTTCAAGTCGCGGTGGCTGCAATACGAGCCCGAATACACGATGGCGCTGGGCCGCTTTCCGGGGCTGCAGTGGATATTGCGCATCGGGTTTGGCGCAACTGTGTATCGCCTGAACACCCGGCGCGCCCTCGACGATATGCTGGGCCGCCTGGACATAGACCTCATTCACACGCAATCCCCGTTCGCGATGGGCGCCGAGGGGCGGCGCTGGGCGAAGCGGAGGGGCGTTCCGCTGGTGACGACCTTCCACACCCTCTACACGGAGTACACGCACTACACGCCGTTCATCCCGCGGTGGATTTCGCTGCCCAGCATCCTCCGCTGGACCAGGATGAACTGCAACGCGGCGGACAGGATCATCGCGCCCACCGAAGCGGCCCGCGACGTGCTGGCCTCGTGGGGGGTGACGCAGCCTGTATCCATCTTGGCGACCGGTATCCGCACCGCCATGTTCCGCGGCGGCGACCGGGCCGGCATTAGAGAGCGATGGGGCATCCCGGACGGCTCGCTGGTGCTGTTGTACGCGGGGCGCGTGGCGCCGGAGAAGAACATCCCGCTGTTGCTGGATGTGCTGGAGAATGTGGCCGCCTCGTATCCCGACATCGTCCTCTTGTTTGCCGGGGGCGGCCCCGACCTCGCGCCAACCGAGGCCGCGGCCAATCAGCGCGGGCTGGGGGACCGGGTGCGCTTTGCCGGTTACGCGAAGCGCGAAGAGATGCGAGACTACTACGCCGCCGCCGACATCCTGGCGTTTCCATCGTTCACGGAGACGCAGGGCCTGGTGCTGTGCGAGGCGATGGCCGCCGGCCTGCCGTTCGTGGCGGTGGAGTCCCCGGGCGCCCGGTCGGTGCTTCCGGAGGGCTATGAGCGCTATCTGATCCCGAACGACGCTTCGCTGATGACGCAGCGGGTGCTGGAGTTGGCCGGCGATGCGGACAAGCGGCGGCGCCTGGCGGATCTGGGCCGGGATTCCGCGGAGCGGTTCAGCGAGGAAGGGGCGGGGGAGCGGCTTCGTGAGATCTACGCGGATGTGATCGCGGAGAAGCGGGGTAGGTGACGGCCGCCAGATGAACCACGGAGGGCACGGAGGGCACGGAGGTTCACGGAGGAAGCGATGAATTCGGAATGCCGACCGGCGTAGCGCGGGCGCCCTCGCCCGTCTCACGGTAGGGACGCCGACGACGGTTGCCGATGTTTGTCGGCGAGGACGCCGACGACGATTGCCGATGTATGTCGGCGGGGACGCCGACACTACCTGGCGGTTGTCGGCGGGGACGCCGACGACGATTGCCGCTTTATGTCGGCGGGGACGCCGACACTACCGTGACGGTTGTCGGCGGGGACGCCGACGACGATTGCTGGTGTTTGTCGGCGGGGACGCCGACACTACCTTGCGGTTGTCGGCGGGGACGCCGACACTACCTGGCGGTTGTCGGCGGGGACGCCGACGACGATTGCCGGTGTTTGTCGGCGGGGACGCCGACACTACCGTGGCGGTTGTCGGCGGGGACGCCGACACTACTGTGGGTAGGGTCAGTTGTACGATGCGGCGAACTCGGCACGCCAGGCGGTGTCGAACGCGTCGAAGGTCGCCTCGTCGATCACCACGAACCGCACATCGCGGATGCTTGAAGACGGGGCGTCGTCCAGCCAGGAGACGGCGGCGCGGAGCATGATTTCGGCGCACCGGTCCTTGGGGAAGCCGTAGATGCCGCTGGATATGGCCGGAAAGGCGATGCTGACCAACGATTTGGCGTCCGCCAGGTCCAGTGAACACTCAACCGCACTGGCGAGGAGGCTGTCCGCCTCGAACTCGTCGTGCTGGCTCCAGATCGGGCCCACCGCGTGGATGACGAAGCGGCTCGGGAGGTCGCCGGCGCCGGTCATCGCCGCGGTGCCGGTCTCCACGATTCCCACCTGGTTGCTTTCGCGCTGGATCGACGGGCCACCCTTTCGCGATATCGCTCCCGCCACGCCGCCGCCGTGCTGCAGGTGCTCATTGGCCGCGTTGACGATGGCATCCACCGCCTCCTCGGTCAAATCGCCTTTCCGAAGGCTCACACGGGCCCCGGACGCCAGCATCGTGTCGTAGATTACCTCGCTCATTGCCCTCCCTCACTTCCCTTGAATTCCCCGAGAGGCTGTAAACGCATCCCCCGCCCGGCTGCCGGCGGCGGGAGCCAACTTGTCGTGCTGCCCGACGGAGCCGGCGCGACCGCCGGACGCCCCTCCGTGGGAATGTAGTAAAACGCCAGCGCGATGACGATATACGCCGCCAGAAGCAGAACGCCCTCCATCCAGTGGGTCTGGCCGTCCAGGCTGATCACGGTCACGATCGTGACCGCGAACGCGATGCTCACCAGCTCGAACGTGTTGAATATGAACGTCATGGGGTGGCCCATCGCCAGGCTGGCGAACACGAGGAGCGGGGCCACGAAAAGGGCGATCTGCGTGCTGGAGCCGATCGCGATCTTCAGCGCCAGGTCCATCTGGTTTCGCCGGGCGAACACGACGGCCGTCACATGCTCGGCCGCATTGCCGATGATCGCGACCACCACCACGCCGACGAAAACCTGGCTCAGGTGCAGCGCCTTCGTGACGCCGTCGATGCTACCCACGAGGAACTCACTCTCGAGGGCGACGAACAGCGTGCTCCCCAACAGCAGGCCAACCGCCGCCGGCAGCCCCCGCGGCGCCCGATCCTCACCGGCCTCGGGTTCGATGCCGGTGAGCAGGCTCTCGTGCGTCTTGAGCGAAAAGAACAGCGAGAGGCCATAGACAACGATGAGCACACCGGCCACCGCAAGGCTGAGGCTTTCGACTCGCGGGTCCCGGTTCCCGCCGATGAGACCCGGCGCCGACCGCACAAATACCGCCGGCACCATCAGCGCCAGCACGCTCATCACCAGCAGCGACGAGTGCAGCCCGGCCGAATGCTGGTTGAACGACTGCGTCTTGTGCCGGATACCGCCCAGCAGAACGGCCAGGCCGACAACCAGCAGCAGGTTGCCGATGATGCTCCCGGTGATGCTGGCCTTCACGACCCCCGGAAGCCCGGCCCGAAGAGCCAGCATCGCGATGATGAGCTCCGGCGCATTGCCGAACGTCGCGTTGAGCAGGCCGCCCCACGTCGATCCGATGCGGCCGGCGACGTCCTCCGTGGCGCCGCCCATCAGCCCGGCCAACGGGACGATGGCCAGACACGATGACACGAAGACGAGAGTCGGCGACAAGTGCAGCCACTCGAGGACGATGCTCACCGGCACGAAGGCGAGCAGAACGTTGAGCCGATTTGCGCGCCGGTATGGCGCGCGCTTCCTGATGTTGGCGGGCTTGGCAGTACGCATAATGCTCCGGTAAGCACGGGTCGGGACGGAATGCGGCACGACCCGGTAGACCCCTTAAGCATAGCAGACAGGGGCGGCGCCCGCCCTTCGGGAACCATTTCTCGGGCTCCGAAGTCAGTATTGTAAGAACGCCCGGTTACATGGAATGAACCTCACAATCAGGAACAGAAGAACTGAAACCTGGAATCGCATAGCGTCGATCAGCGCCCGCCTCCTCCGAAATGAGGGGGCGGGCGCCGTCGATTTGGGTGGGTGGACGTGTCCAGACAGTGATGTGCGTTGGGTCGCGTTACACCCCATCGGCTGAAGCCGACGGCTGGTTGCACAAAGTCGGCTAAAGCCGACTGATACGCGCATACTGGGTCGGAAACCAACCGGCTTGAGCCGGTTTCGTCTGGCGGCCGTCGGCTTCAGCCGATGGGACGCAGCCCGATTGAAGAGGCTGTCCCGAGCTCTCGGGACAGCCTCTTCAATCGCCGGTGGCAAGAGCGTCCTTTCCCCTGAACGATCCTACGGGTTCGGGTCCAGCCCGGCGGCCCGGCGGGCGAGGAGGATGGCGTCGCCCACGTCGATCCCGCCAGGTCCCTCGGGGCGCAGGCGCAGCGCATCCAGCAGGCTCGCTGCCTGCAGCCCGCCTGCGAACGCCAGCGCCGAGGCCGCGTCCGTCAGGGTGTACGGCACAGCCACCTCGTCCGCGCCGATGTCCACACCTGGCCCCATCACGCGCGGCTGTCCGTCTATATCGGTCTCGCCGGGCCGTATCGCCGTAACGTCGCCCCTGTCCATGAGTTGCGACCCGGGGGGAAGGTGGAAGTTCCCGGCGGCCGCGTTGACGAACGTGACGGCAGCATTGAAGTTGCCGTTGGAGCCGTCGGGATTCGGCAGCTCGTTGGCCACCGCCGCGCCGGGTACGTAGTCGTTGTGGCTGAAGGTGGGTGTGCCGGCGATGCGCTCGATGGCGGCATGGTTCTCGATGATGTTGTTGATGAATGCCGTGGAGCCGTTCACGATGTAGATGTCGCCCTGGCCGACCGGACACTGATTGACCGAAAACGTGTTGTTGTGCACGTTCTGCGTGCCGCCGAGGACCATCGCGCCGCCGACGCTGGGTACATGCGCGGTCGTTTCACCCGTGGCGGTGTTGCCGACGATGAAGTTGTCGGCAATCACGGTACCGTTGCCTGCTCCGATATAGACGCCTCCGCCCCCTCCGATCAGGTTGGTCATCGCGGCAACGTTGTTGATCTCGATGACGTTGCCCAGGACTTCGGGCCTGCCGCCGTCGATGGCGATGCCGCCGCCCAACGTGGCGCTGTTCCCCGTGATGAGGTTGTTGGCGATGGTCGGGCTGGCGCTGCGCACGTAGACGCCGCCGCCTTCGCGATGCGTGGACAGCAGCGAAGTCGCCACGGGCGCGCCGATGCCGTTGGTGATCTTGCAGCCGTTGATGCCGTTTCCGGTTCCGGAAAGGAAGCGGACGGCGGCGTTTACGTGTCCGCCATCGATCACGGTGCGCCTGCTCTGGGCGTTCCGCTGGTCCAGGCTCGTTTCGGTCCCGCTGAATCCGCCGTACAGCGTGACGCCGTCCGGGATGTCCACCGGGCCGGCGTACGTACCGATGGCGGCCCAGACCTCCCCGTTCGGCCCGCCGGTGATGTCGAAGGCGGCTTTCGGCGTCTGCCGGGCCGTGGCCCAGGTGATGCCGTCCTGGGTGTCGCTGCCGGTCGGCGTCACGTAGGAGCGTGCGTATAGGACGTCGAACGGTATGCTGTCACCGCTTTCAAACGGAATGCCCAGCGCGCGCATCACGTACCCGCGATACGGTTTGTCAATGGAAAGATCCGTGAACGTTGCCACGCCGTTGACCGTGTTCACCTGCGTCGTCCCGTGGATGATCGCGCTGCCCGCGAAGGGCGTACTGATGATCATCGTTACCGGCGCATTGTAGCCGGACACGGGGTTGCCGGCCCTGTCCATCACCGTCACCACGGGCTGAGAGGGTAGAAGCTGCCCCGGTCGGGCGTTCCCCGGCTGTTGCGTGAATACAAGCGTGGGCATGAACTCATCCGCGCCGATGTCCACACTCGGTCCCTGGATGCGCGGCTCACCGTCGTAGTCGTATGGCCCCGCGTAGGCCGATGCGTCCGACGTATTGCCGGCATCAATACACGGCGACGACCCCTGGAGGTGGAAGTCGGCTCCGGCGTGGTTGACGAAGACCGGATCCTTGCGAATGTTGCCGCTGGTGCCTGTTGGGTCGGCGATGCCTCCGTAATCGCCGCCGGTGTTCCCGAAGACGTCGTTGTTGTGGATCGGCCCGGGTACGATGCTGGAATCCACGGTGACTGCCACGCCGTTGAAGGCGAATATATTGTTCGCCGTAAAGGAGGGCGAGGATATCGACAGCGCGCTGCCGGGACTGTCCGCGAAGGTGTTGTTGACCACGTAGGCGCCGCCGGAGACAATGCCGCCGCCGTTGATGCCGGTGAAGGAGAAGGCGTTCGCCACGTTGCCGGCCAGGACGTTGTTGTTGATCGCCACGGAGGTGGCGCCGGGGGTGTCGGCGTAGATTCCGCCCCCGTATGACTCGGCGGTGTTCGCGCTGAACAGGTTCAGCTCCACCAGCACGGGATCGCTCTTCTCGATCATCAGCGCCCCGCCATTGCCGTATGGGTGGGCCTTGTTGGAAGTGAACACATTGCCGGCGATGGTCTGGTTGGTGGCGTTGTCCAGTTCGATCGCGCCGCCGAACAACGCGGTGTTGGTGGTGAATGTGCTGTTGGTGACGGCGCCCTTGTAGAATGGTCCTTTCACATAGATTGCGCCGCCCGCGGTTCCCTGGCCGTTGTTGTTGAAGTTGCAGTGGTCGACGGTGAAGGTGCTGAAGCTTCCAGCCGTCGCCAGGGCGCCGATGGCGCCGCCATACACCGCCGAGTTGCCGGAGAACGCGCAGTTCTGGACGAGCAGGCCGTCGTTTCCGGGACATGCGATGGCGCCCCCGTAGGAGGGGCTGCTGGGTGCGCTGTTGTTGACGAAATAGCAGTTCGAGATCGTACCGTACGTGTCCCAGATGACGCCACCCCCCAGGGCCTGTCCGAGGTAGACCTTCCCGGCGCCGTTCTGGATGGTGAATCCATCGAGAAAGTTACCATACTGCGACGCGGGAAATAGCGTGAAGACGGCCGCGGGTCCCTTGCCGCCGCCGTCAATCGTCGTTGGGTACGACGCCGCATCACGGGTGGTCGCGTCGGTCCCGGCGTAACCGCCGCGCAGTGAGACCGCCTTACCGACGGTGAGGTTCTCCGCATATATGCCGGTCGCCACGTACACATCGTCGCTGTCCGCGGAAGCGTCGATTCCCGCCTGGATGGTGTGGAATCCTTGCGCGAAAGAGGACCCGTCCTGTGGGGACTGGGTGGAGCCCGCGTTGACGTACCAGACGCGAGCGAGGGTCGGGGCGGGCAATATGGCGGCGCACAAGAAGAAAACCGCCCGCCACGATATGATTAATCGTGACATCGTGTTAATCTCCTTCAGCGTGCCTGATCAGCGGCACGCTCTGTTTTGCGGCCACTGAACACGAGGCAATCCATGGATGAGCCGGATAGCGCGTATGATAGCCGGCCAGTGCGGGTCGAGTCTATCAGGCAGGCAGGGGCGCAGGTGCGGTACCGTGTTGCACGCTCGTTCCGGCGTGCGGGCCTGGACGATGAGGCGCCGTTTCAGGGTACCATATAGGCGTCCCTAGGGAGGATTCCGGAATGGGTCGCAGCAGTGCCTTTGTGCTCGTGAATCCCAGCGCGGCGGGCGGGCGCGGCGCCCGCGAATGGGAGCAGTTCGCCGGCCACCAGGCCGTGCCCGACCACGGCTTCACCACTCCCACGGAAGGC
The DNA here is from genome assembly GCA_036504095.1 of Armatimonadota bacterium. Taxonomy (NCBI): domain Bacteria; kingdom Bacillati; phylum Armatimonadota; species Armatimonadota bacterium. Next base: position 124,944 of record DASXVS010000040.1, read on the forward strand.
GCCGAGATCCTCGTGCGCCGGGCGTGCGATGACGGATACCGCACCATCCTCGTCTGCGGCGGCGACGGCACGGTGAGCGAAGCGGCGAACGCGCTGATGGAGATTCATCGAACGGAACGCCCGACGCTGGGAATTCTGCCCGCCGGCACCGCTAATGATTTCGCCCGCGCGATCGGACACACAAGTTGGTCCCGGGTCCTGGCCGCCGTGGAGCGGCCGGCCCGGATGGTGGACGTGGGCCTCGCCGAGGGCGCGTTCGGCCGCCGCCATTTCCTGGTCGCGGCATTCATCGGGACACCGGCCGAGATCGCCGGAAGGGCGAACGAGGGCGGGAAGCCTGTGCGCGGCCTGGCGGGCTACCTTCCTTATCTGCGGAAAGCCGCGCTGATGACCGTGCCCGTCATCGTTGAATTCGACTCAGATACGTGGGCCGGCAGCGCCACTACGGCCGTCGTCTCGAACACGCGGAACGGAGCGGGAGGGATCCGTATCTGCCCCGATGCGCGCGTGGACGACGGACGGCTGGACCTTCTCTTCATCGAACACCGCCGGCGGCGCGGGCTCACCGTGACGCTCGCCTTGGATGCGCTGCTCGTGCTGACGTGTTTCGTTTCGCCCGGCCTCTCGAGCCTCGTTCCGGGGGTGGATGTTCGCCGCGCCACGGCGACGCGGGTCGAGTTGAAAGCCGATGGCGCACAGTTGGCGCTGGATGGGGAAATCGTGGGCCAACTGCCGGCGACCATCGAGGTGCTGCCGTCGGCGCTGGATGTGGTGGGGGTGTAAGGGGGCGCGAGGCGCCCGGTATATCGGACGGTTTGTCGGCGGGGACGCCGACACTACCGTGTTCGGCATTCATCGTTCATCATATCGGACGGTTTGTCGGCGGGGACGCCGACACTACCGTGTTCGGCATTCATCGTCCGTTATATCGGACGGTTTGTCGGCGGGGACGCCGACACTGCCTGTGACGATCATCGCAGCGTGTAGGCCGTCACGGTGGCGTGGCGTCCGGTGGCGGCGTTCAGAGCCATGGCCAGCGCCCAGAACTTGTCCGCGTGGCTGCCGTCGACAACGGGCGCATCGTAACGGACGCGTCCCGAGGCCAGCCACGTTCGGCGGACCGTATGAATTTGCTCCAACAGGGACCGCTGGCGCGGCAGCGCCAGGATGCCCGCCTGCAGATCGCGCTTCACCTGGCGCGCCATCGTTTCCTTCATCCCGCAGTCGAAGTGCAGTGCCACAACCCGGCCCGGGTACGCGCGCGAAAGGTCCTCGCTGAGGTTCATGCCCAACCCGGTCGAGTCCACGCAAAGACGCTCCACACCCGCGATGCGCAGGCAGTCCAGCACGGCGGTTTCCTGGGTCCTGAAATCCTCGTTCACCATGCTCTTGATGCAGACAACCGAGCGCCTGCCGCCGTCATCCCGGATCACGATGATCTCCGTGGCGTTCGTCACCCGGCCGATGTCCACACCGGCGTACAGCCGTCCGCCGAGGGCGGCCAGGGCTTCCCAGGTCGCCGCCAGCGGGATATCGTGCACGTTGGCCTCGATTTCCGGCCAGGAGATGAAGGCCGCGTTCACGTCCACGAACTTGAGCTCATACTCCTGCTGGAACGTCTCCAGGTCCATCGCGCCCCGCAGGCGTTTCAGGACCTCCGTCCCGTAGCGCCGAACGCGGGCGTCCGTGAGCGGTTCCGCCTCGGCGGCGTCCGCGTCGAGGCAAAGCCACGGCGCGCGCCACCACGGGACCGTGTGCTGAGAGAAACTCGACGCCAGTTCCGGCTCCGAAACGAGGCGCCAGAACATCCCGGTATCGCCGTTCGGTGTCGAGGCCACGGTGACGCGCCCGCCGTGGGTGATCACCGGCAGGGCGCCGCCATACACGCGGCCGGAATGCGGGTAAAACGCCATCTCGTCCAGGTAGAGGCTGGCGCCGGCCTTCCCGCGCGGCGCGAGGCACGGGAACGAGAGCAGGCGACCGCCACCCTGGAAGATCATCTCAAACCTCCCCGCGTGGCGCAGCGGCGGGCGGTACCTCGCGGGCAGGCTTTCGTAGAGATCGCGGGCGTACATGATCTTCTCCGACGCCTCATCGCGATTGAGGCTCATGAAGATGCTGAAATGGCGGTTGACGATGGCCTGGCTGAGCGCCTCCAAGGCGAACAGCCATGAAAAACCCGTCTGACGCGCCTTCAGAACGGACCGGAACGGCCCCTCATCGGCCAGGAAATCCCGCTGGTAGTCGGTGAGGGTGTGCCCCGACCGGGACACCGCAGCCTCGATAACCGCGTTCACTGAGCTTGCGCGCCTCTTCAACATTTCGTTGCCTCCTACTTACTAGCCCGCGAGAAGGCGGTTTTGTCTGAAGTTTTTTTTCGGAGGGCAAAATTGAACCACAAAGACACGAAGGCACAAAGGAAACGATGAAGTGTGAACGATGAACGATGAAGGGCGAATCCGGGTCGGACATTCATCATTCATCATTCTGAACTCATCATTTTGGCTTTGTGCCTTTGTGTCTTTGTGGTTGAATTCACAACTTCCACCCCAGGCGGGCGGCTTCGGGTTCCCAGCAGTATGGGAACTCGCCGCGCTCGTCTACGATTGCGTACGCGGGGTCGTCCGGATCGAGGGTCCAGCCGGTGGAACGTCCCGCGCGGCGCAACGCATCCACGTGGCGTCCCAGCGCCTCGATGCCTGCGTCGTTCATGCTCAGAGCCGGGTACGGCTTCCCCCGGAAGTCGTGTGACAGCATGTCGGGGTGCTCCTTCAGCCACCCGCGCTTGTGCATGTACTGGACGTTGTTCCACACCATTCCCATGTTGATTCCGCACAGGCGCGCCACCTTCCTCATCGACGCCGGGGTCCAGATCCGACTCGTCAGCACGCGCGCCACCTGCAGCCCGCACGGACGCAGCCAGAAGAAGACCCCGTGGCGGCGCACGGCCTCGACCGGATCGTCCTCCACATCGTCACGCAACGGAGCATCCTCCCACGGCTCATGCAGAACGTCGCGCGTCACCCAACCCATGCGCCATAATGCCTGGCGGCCGGCGTCCGTGATGCTCCACTCCCGCGCACTATGCGCGTGATACGTGCGCGCGCCCAGGCGGCTTGGTACACTGCGGGCCGCGACCAGCGAGACCCACTGCAGCCTCTTCAGGTCCCTGCCAATAGTCGATTTGTCGATGCCGAAGGCGGCACAGATGTCCATCGTGGTTGTGGGTCCGTGCGCGCTCAGATGCGTCAGCAGCATCAGGGGTTTGACCGTCAGGAGAGCCGGGTGAAACTGCCAGTGCCGCGCGGCTCCATCGTCGCTCACCCGATGGGAACTCAACGCCGGGGCTCTCCGCCGGGATCCCCGGAATCCGTCGGTCGCCGGTATGTACCGTTCCCGCTCCTCCTCGGGCTGTTCGTCCAGCCACGGCGGCCTCTCGTCCGCATTCCAGTGGGCTTCATTCATGATTTGCCTCCTACTTACTAGCCCGCGGGAAGGCCGTTTTGTCTGAAGTTTTTTGAGGGCCGAGGGCTGAGGGCTGAGGGCTGAGGACGGTCGGGAGGACGCCCGCTACGTCATTCTGACCGAAGCGAAGAATCTCATCGACAACAATTCGGAACTCACCGCAGAGGAACGCAGAGGATTCCAGTAGAACCGGCGCCCCGCCCGTTGGGTGGACGGGTGACGGCGAACCCGACCAAATCCGCCTCGTACGGGGGAGTGCCGGATGTCCCATGTTCAGATCAACTGCTGGCGAGCCGGCGTATCGGCATCAGGGCCGGACCCTGCGCGAATCCCTTTCGGGCCGTGCCACGAGTACAAGAACGCATCGCCACCAGAAGTGCAATAGCACTATGCTCATCGAAGATAAGATGCTTGGGCTGAGGGTAGAGTCGGCGAAACCTCGCGCGTGCCTGGTCAGCCCCAAGTGTCGGCTGCGGCGACACGTGTTAACATTTCTTCATTAGCGGAGAATTAGGGCGGTGGAGCAGCTTGACCACTACGGTCTCCCGTCATATCAGCATCCCGATGATAATGGCTTGTATAAGTGCCATTGGAGTGGAAAATGAAGAGAAGGAGGATGAAGGAATTAGCGGATCAGGTGGTAAGTGTCATTGAGCACAACCCAAATACCTACGTAACTGAATCTAAGTTTCCGATCACCTGGTCGGAGGAACATGACGGACAGGAGATCGATTTTGAGATCGATGTTCTGGAGCAGGACGACGAGCGGATTCACTTGATCGTATCGGTCAGCGACGGCTATTTATCCGCGTTTTTTCCGGTGAGTCGCAGCACTATAGTGCGCAAGTGAAGATTCTTGTATCCGGCGGTCCGGCACATCCGTTCCCGGATCTTTGTTCGCCAATATCGAATCCGGGAGAGGCGGCAACCCCTCCGCTGTTCCGGGGAGCCTCTCTCCGGAACCGATCAGTACAAGCAGCTGTACGGTGGAGCGGCGTGTGCGGGACTACCATAGCCGCGCATCTCTCGTGGCACTGACGACTGAATGCGGAGGGCATCGGCCATGGGGTCCTCCGTACGGGCTCCGGGTCCTTGGAATCCCGCCAGTTGCAACTGGCGACCGAGTGAGTTACCTGCCCTCCGGGCAGGAGGTTGCCCCTGCCCGGAGGGCTGGTTGCCTGAACAGACGCCGGATTCATCCGGGGAGGCATGACGGGGGTGAGGGCTGCGGAACGCCCCGTAGGGGCAGAATGAGGGGAGCCCGGCGATTCATCGCCGGGTAACGCCGCGCGGACACCGGAACATCCCAGGGCGGCGGGGACGCAGCCACTACCGTGTTCGAGCTTCATCGCTCATCGTTCCGCGTTCATCGCTCACCGGTCCCCCCGCCACCGCAGCGCGGGGGAGGGGGGCAGGGGGAGGGGGATGCGGGCGGGGCGCCCGCGCTACCAGAAGTTGGAAGATGGAAGTTGGAGGTTGGATTTGGTCACTCAGAACCAGATCCTCCGTGGACCTCTGTGCCCTCCGTTTACTCCGTGGTGAATCCGGCTCCGGCATTCATCGTTCATCGTTCACGCTTCATCGTTTCCGCCTACATTTCCCGGCGCCACTCCAGCGCCTGGATCAGGGTCGCCTGGTCGGCGTAGTCCATGTCGCCTCCCATCGGCAGGCCGTGCGCGATGCGCGTGACGCGGATGCCCAGCGGCTTCAGGAGGTTGCTCAGATAGAGGGCGGTTGCCTCGCCTTCGATGGTGGGGTTTGTGGCGAGGATGGCCTCCTTGACGACTCCATCGCGCAGGCGGGTCAGCAACTCGCGGATCTTCAGCATTTCGGGGCCGATGCCCTCCATCGGCGAGATCACGCCGTGCAGGACGTGGTAAAGGCCCTTGAACTCGTTGGTTTTGTCCATGGCCACCAGGTCGCGGGGCTCGGCGACGATGCAGAGCAGCGACGGGTCGCGCCGGTGGTCCCTGCAGATGGCGCAGAGCTCCTGGTCGGTGAAGTTGAAGCACTGCCTGCAGAAATGGATCTGGCTCTTGACGTCCGTGATGGCGTCGGCGAGGCTTCGCGCATCCTCCGCCGAAATGCGCAGGATGTAGTACGCCAGGCGCTGGGCCGATTTCGGCCCGACGCCCGGCAGTTTTTCCAACTCACCGATCAGTTTCGCCAGCGGTCGTGCGTATTCCATAAGTAGACAGTAGGCAGTAGAGGGATTCGGCCCTCAGCCCTCAGCCCTCGGCCCTCAGCCCTCAACGGTCGATATCCTCATCCCGGCCTTCAATGAAGAGGATCGTCTCGGAGCGACGATAGCGGGCGTGCGGGCGGCGGTATCAGGCCGGGTCATCGTGGTGGATGATGGTTCCAGGGATGGAACGGCCGAAGCGGCCCGGGCAGCCGGCGCCGATGTTGTGCTGAGGCACGAGAGAAACCTGGGCAAGGGCGCGGCGCTGAATACGGCGCTCGGTTCCAGCGATGCTCCCGTGCTTTTGCTGCTGGACGCCGACCTCGGAGAAAGCGCGGCGGAAGTGGCGCCGTTAGTGGACGCCGTCCTGTCCGACGCGTGCGATATGTGTGTCGCCGCCTGGGTGGCCACGGGTCGCAAATCCGGTTTCGGGCTCGCGCAGGGCATCGCCCGCCGGGGCATCCGGCAGCGTACCGGCCGGACGTTCAATTCCCCCATCTCAGGCCAGCGTTGCGTACGCCGCGAATGGGTCGACCGTCTGGGCGGGTTTGCGCCGGGATTCTGCGTCGAGGTGGCACTTACCCTTGGAATTCTCCGGCAAGGCGGCCGCGTGGAGGAGGTTCCGCTCCCCCTCAGGCATCGGAAGACCGGCCGCACCCTCGCCGGCTTTCTTCACCGCGGCAGGCAGGCGCTCGCGATCCTCAGAGCGCTCCGGCGCTGATCGTGGCCGCGAAATAACCGGGCCGCATTTATTAAATCGCTCGGCGCCGGTGTTATACTTGCCATACCATGAGATCGTCGCTGTTGGCCTGTTTGGTAATCCTTGGAGGCACTGCAACCATGTCCGCTGCTTCAGCCCCGAATCCAATCGTTCGGTACGATCTGACATTTGCCGAGAAGTGGGCCAAAGACCCCGCCCGGCTCCGCGATGCGTGGGACTACGTTCACGCGGTCGCGGCGGTTCAGGGGCTGGTGAACAGATCGGGAACGCGCCTATATATCCGGGCGATTCATTCTCCGGAAGGCGGCGACATCATGCTGGACGATTGGTGGCTCGACCGTCTGCGCTCGCAGGGGGACTGGCTGGACGGCCGCCCCATCACCGATGTTGAGGATTTCGACGCTCTGGTCCGCCATTTCCGGCGAAGCGTGCATGGCTTGGTGGTCTATGACGAATCAGTGCCGGCAACCTCGTGTATCGCGTCCACCATCGCCGGAGTCGACGGCCTGATCCCGGTCCGCTACGACGCCCGGCCCGATTCGCTTTTCAACCGATTGCGGACCACGCTCAAGCTCCCGGTGAAGGCGTGGCTCATCCACCCGGACGGCACTCCCGCGTTCACCGGCAAGGGAGTCATCCCCGGAACCGGCGAGCCAAGCACCGGCAGCGCCAAGAACGATGCTTACCGATGGGCCATCAGCACGTTGCTCGATCGCGGGCGGTGCGATGCCGGTTCGCTGGCGTTCTACATCGACGCGGCGTGGCTCAAGAACCCGAGTGCGTCCGGGTTCTGGAACCACACGCTTACCAACCACGACTACTTTATCAGCAAGAAGGCGTTCTTCTTCGACCTCTCGCCGTGGGCAGATGAACCGGCAACGGACGACCCGGGGCAGAAGCCGGGCACGGACCTCGAAACGCTGAAGCGCATCCTCGCCTCGGCGGCCGGACATAACGCCGGCAAACGGATGACCCATATCGGAGGCTTCATCCCGTGGGCGTTCAAGTACACCGACCTTGTCGGCGGCAAACACGGCGGCGTGCCGTCGGAATGGGAATTCAGCCGCGTCATTTCAGCGTATAACGCCTACCTCGACGCCGATGCGCTGGGCCTTTGCGCCATGGCAAACGCGTCCTTCTATTCCCATCAGCCGTTGCCTGCCTACGGGCCGGAGAAACCGGTGGCGAAAGTGAAACCGGAACCCGGCAAACGTTACTTTGCCTTCTATGTGGGCGACTGGGATTCCGCGGCGTGGCTGTACCAGATGCTGCCCACCATTTGGGAGGATCCGGCACGCGGAACGGTGCCACTGGGCTGGGCGTTCAACCCGAACCTTGCGGAGCGTTTCCCGGCCGCGTTCTGGTATACACGCCATACTCGCACCGCGATGGACACATTCATCGCGGGCGACAGTGGCGCGGGCTATATCAACCCTTCGGAGCTTGAGGAACCACGGTCAAGCGGTCTTTCCAGTGGCGTCAGCCTCTGGGAAGGGCACTGCGCGAACTGGTACGCCAGATTCGGCCTTTCCATCACCGGATTCGTCATCGACGGCTACGCTCCGCCGATGCCGAAATCCGTCCTCGACGCCTACGCGCGGTTCTCGCCCAAAGGCACCGTGGCGCAGAAGGTCCCCCCGCTTGGAATGCACAACGGGATGCCACTGCTGCAGATGAGCGACGACCTCAGCGGATCCCCGGAAGACGCCGCGGGACAGATTGCGAGGCGCTTGAAGGAGGACCCGCGCCGCTTCCTCATCTTCCGGGCCGTCCTGAAAAAGCCGTCGTGGTATGCGGGGGTTGTGGCGGCGCTGAAGAAGACCGATGCTCACGTCGAAGTGCTCGAACCGTACACCTTCTTCGAAACGATGAAGAAGGCATCCACTCAACCGCCGAAGTAGCCAAGGATCACCAGATGGAACGCTCGGACCGCTGACGCCGCCCGCCCCCTGAACGGGCGCCTCCGCGCCGATGGGTCTGCGATCGACGTCGTCGGTAGACGCGGCCCGCCCGGAATACGTCGGTTGGTGGCCAAATCTCGGACATCATTGGGCCGTAGATTCGGGATCGCGTTCCCCTTCATCCAAATCGCCGGCGCCCACTGCCCGCCCGAGATGCTCAATCCTGGGAAACTCCTGCTTCAGGCGTTTCAACTCGATCAGGTGCTGTCGGGACAGGCGATTCAAGACCTCTTCACCACGTTCCGTCGCATGGACACTTACCGACCGTCCGTCCTTCTGATCGGCACGTCGTTCTACGAGTCCGCCAACCTCCATCCTCCGAACGATGTTCGTCACAGCCGGCTGTCGAGCATCCAGCCGTTCCGAAAGCTCTGTAATCGTCGCCCAGTCCCGATGGGGATAGCCCCTGAGCGCCAGGAGGAGCTGGTGTTGCTGTGGTGTCAAGCCTGCGTCGCGCGCCGCCGCCTCGCTGAACGTCAGGAAGCGCCGGATTGCCCGCCGAAACCCCGCCAGCGCTTCGTAGTCCTGTTTGGTCATAATCGCCACACCGGCCTTTCCATACGTCGCTAAGGGAAGTGTAGCACGCCTGGATGCTCGCCGAATTGCATTCCATTGTAATATACTTGTGACTGGTTGCACTTCATTTGTAAGAGGAGGCAGGATGCGATCAGCGAAACAACTCTCGATACCGGTTGCGGAGGCGCGGCTTCTGTTCATGTCCGTACTGAGCGCCGGAATCGGTGTTGTCTGTGGATTTGTAGCATACGGGCTGTATCACCTCATCGGATTCACTACAAACATCCTCTATTACCACCGCCTCTCATGGGATTTCGTGTCGCCCAGGTTTCACCATCTGGCCCTGTGGGCGATCCCGATACCTGCTGTCGCCGGCCTCGCCATCGGCGCCATGGTGAAATACGGTTCCCGGAAGATCAGCGGCCACGGTATTCCGGAGGCGATGGAGGCGATCCTGCTGAACAAGAGCCGGATCAGCCCGCGGGTAGCGATTCTCAAGCCTGTCTCTGCCGCACTGGCCATTGGTTCCGGCGGACCGTTCGGCGCGGAGGGGCCGATCATCCAGACGGGCGGCGCTATCGGCTCTCTGGTCGGCCAGTTTCTGCACGTTACGCCGGCCGAACGGAAAGTGCTTCTCGCCTGCGGTGCGGCGGGCGGCATGGCCGCCACTTTCAGCACCCCGATTGCGGCGGTTATCCTTGCCATCGAACTGCTGCTGTTCGAGTTCAAGTCGCGCTCCTTCATACCGATCTGCATCGCCAGCGTGATCGCGACCAGCGTGCGCTTCGGCCTTTTTGGCACCGGACCGATGTTCTCCGTTCCACATCACGGCTTCGGGACGCCGTCTACGTTGCCGGCGTACATGGGGCTCAGCGTGGTCGCGGGGTTGGCAGCCGTCGTCATCACGAAGGCGCTTTATGCGGCGGAAGATTTGTTCGACCGAATTCCACTCGACATCCTGTGGCTTCCCGCCATTGGCGGCTTGGCTGTCGGCCTGATCGGCTACATGCAGCCGCGCGTGTTGGGGGTCGGGTATGACACAATCACGGAGATCCTGGACGGCCGGCTTACAGCGAGTGTTCTGATCGCTCTTGTGGTCGCGAAGGCAGCGGCGATGTGTATCTCGCTGGGATCGAAAACGTCCGGAGGGGTGCTGGCGCCGGTCTTGACGGTTGGCGGCGCAATCGGCTGCCTTTACGGCTTCGCCATCACCCATTTCTGGCCGGCTCTCGGACTCCAGCCGGGCGTGTTCGCGCTCGTCTGTATGGCGGCTGTCTTCGGCGCATCCACACGGGCCACGTTCACAAGCATCGTGTTCGCGTTCGAACTGACGCGGGATTATCAGGCGGTGCTGCCGCTCATGCTGGTGTGTGTCATCGCGGATGCCATCGCATCCAGCCTGATGGAGCACTCGATCATGACGGAAAAGCTGGTTCGCCGAGGCGTCAAAGTCCCCCAGGAGTACGAAGCGGATGTGCTGATGGGAGTGAACGTGAGCGATGTGATGAGCCGGAACGTTTTCACGGTCGAAGCAGATGAGCCGGTGACGACGGTGATAGAACAAGTGCAGGGCCGGCGAAAGGACCATCCAGCTCATCAGGCCTACCCCATCCTCGATTCGGACGGCCACTTAGCCGGCATTATCTCCCGGAGCGACCTGATCGACTGTCCTGAGGAGGATCTGGACCGGCTGACCGTCAGCCAGGTTGGTACGCCGGACGTGATTGTCGCGCACCCGGACGAGCCGCTTCATGACGCGTTGGCCAAGATGCTGACATTTGACATCGGGCACCTTCCGGTCGTTGAGAGGGATTTGCCGAAAACTGTGGTGGGCTTCCTGACCCGCAGCGACATCTTCAAGGCCCGTCACCGGCGTATGGCGGATGAACTGCACCGGCACCGGGTGTACAACCCGCTTCCCAGGCTTCTTCAACGGGATCGGGTGAAGGAAGACGACACTGTCGATGCTCCCAGGTAGAGGGCGTCGCACCGTCCTCTGATGTGAGACTTACGGGACGCGCAGCGAATACTTCACGGCTGGGATGTCCTTGTACATGAAGCGGTTTTCCAGCGTGAGCCCGCATTTTTCCATGACGCGGATGGAGGCGGCGTTGTCCGCCAGCGCCGTCGCGGAAATGCGCGTCACCCCCTGCTCGCGAATGCCCTTCTCGATGAGCGCAAGCGAGGCTTCCGTCGCGTAACCATGGCCCCAGGCCTCCCGGATCAGCCGGTACCCCAGTTCGATCTCATCGGGATCCGATTTGGCGCGCCGGAAGTGGATCCAGCCGATGAACCTGAAGTCGCGGGCTTTCTCCAGGATGATCCACCGCCCGAAACCGTCGCGGCGCTCCGCATCCGCCAGGATCGGCGGCAGGATAACACACTCCACCACGTGACGCGTCGGCGGCTCCGGCATATCCAGGTACCGGCGGACCTCGGGGTCGGCGTCCAGCGCGACCAGGTTGTCCACGTCGTCAGGATCGAAATCACGCAGTATCAGCCGCTCGGTTTCGAGATGGATGCGCATGTGAGGTCAGGCCGCCTCGGCCTCTCCGTCCTTCCTGTTGATCAGCACGCCCGGCAGGAATGGTATGGCGAGAACGATGACCGCCGTGGTGGCGCCGTTGATCCAGACCAGCGGCGCGAACTGCTGGTGGAAGAACTCGAAGAGCCTCGAACCGATCATGTCCGATGCGCCCATCGCGATGTTGATGAACGCGTACATCACCGAATAGCCCAGCGCCTCGCTGCCGCTGGGGGTGGCGCGCGCCGTAAGATCGAACAGGGCCAGAAAGGCGATGGCGCCCGTGAAGCCGTACAACCCATCGATCGCCATCGCCGCACGCCGCGAAAACTTCACTCACCTCCCATCATTCATCGTTCACCGCCCCATTGTTCACCGCTTCCTACAGGTCCTTCTGCATAATCACGAACCGGCGCCATTCCACGAAACCGGCTTCCTTGTAGAGCAGGGCCGTCTTGTCGTCGGTCCAGAGGAACCAGGCGACCTGCTTACCGCTAATCCGCATACGCTCCAGGGTCTCGAACGTCAGCCAGGCGCCGATGCCGCGGCCCCGGACGCGCGGTGACGTGCCCACGGGACCGAAACGCTCATTGTTGTAGTGGCAGAAGCCGACCACGGAGTTCGTTTCGTTGTCCCAGGCGAACAGCAGGCGGTCGGTCTTGGCGCGGCCGGCATGAATGTCAATGGCGGCGTCGCGCACCCAGCGCTCCCAGTCGCCCGGGAAGTCTTCGACCATGAACTCGTGGATGAACGGCACCAGGTCCGGCGAGTACTCCCTGATCACGACGGACTTGTCCTTGTCCGCCTTCAGCGCCGCCACCTTCTGGCGCAGCCATTCTGGCCGCCGAACCTTATCCAGTTGCGTCTGCATCGCCAGCGGGCGGGAGTGCTCCGTGTAACCGCGGGACAGCAGAAACGCGACGGCCTCCGTGTAGCGCTCGACGTCCACGCCTGGCCAGAAGTAGTTGGGTGCATACGGCGCGATCAACACCTTCTTCGCGCCCTCGACCTTGAGGTAGGCCTCGGCTTCAGCCAGAAGCCTGGTGCCATAGCCCTGCCGGCGAAGGCGCTCGTCCACGCCGAAGAGCGTGATGTAGCCTCGGTCCGTGTCCATCGGCACGTGGGGCATCGGGATCTTGCGGTGGATGGCCACGCAGAAACCCCGCACGGCCCCGTCGCCCAGCCGGCCTTCCTTGCCCTCGATGTGCTCCCGCAGCACGAAGGTGCCATCCGGTTCCCAGTTCTGGTCCCACAGGATCTGCACCGCCAGTTTTTCGCTGTCCATCGCTTCCGTGGGGAAGCAGTTCCGCACCGCGAGCGCGAGACTGCTGAACGGGCTGGCGCCCGACCACGGCAATACTGAATACGTTCGTTCCGCTCCACTCATTGCTGTGCCGCCTCCATCCCAAGTTGTCATCCTGAGCGGAGAGAAGGATCTCAACGTTACGCTGAGATCCTTCGCGCCGCTCAGGATGACAACTGCACCTGTTCTGCTACCTGCTGCTGTTAGCCAGTATCTCGCAAATCCTGTCCTGCACCGAGTTGATCGGGGACGTATCGCCGTTGTAGTGGTTCATCAGCAGTACGAAAACCAGCGGTTCGCCGTCCCTTGTGCTCACGTAGCCCGTGAGATTGCGCGCCTTGCCAACGTAGCCGGTCTTCGCCTTCACGTTGTTCGCCGCGGCCGTGCCCTTCAACCGGTTGCGCAGGCTGCCGTCCACGCCGGCAATCGGGAGGCTGTCGATGAAGGCGTCGCGGTTGGGGTGCGACCACATATACTCCAGGACCGAGGCGAGGGCCTTCGGGGTCACGAGGTCGAGCCTGGACAGTCCGCTGCCGTCTTCGATGAGGACGGAATCCGCGCCCACCCCGATCTTCTTGAGGTAGTCCCTCTCGACAGTTGCCCCGGCGCCCGTAGTGCCCGCGCCGTTCTTCACCAGGCCCAGGGTCTTGAGCAGGCTCTCGGCCATGAGGTTGTCGCTGGGCTTGTTGAGCAGCTTCAGTATTTCGGGGAGAGGCTGCGAATCGTGCGAGGCAACTTTCGTGGCGCCTTCCGGCGCGATGCCGCCGCGAGCGGCCCCTGTGACGGTCACACCCTCGTCTCGAAGGCATTTGCGGAACAGGTAGGCGGTATACACCGCCGGCTCTTCCATGGTGATGTCCACGTTCTGAACCTTCGGCCCCTTGCCCACGGAACCCGCGATCGACCGGTGCATATTGCCGAACACCGAGACAACGTTCGAAGCCATCGGACGATCCACAACCATCGTTTCAGGAGTCGAATCGGCAACGGTGGTCGCTGTGTTGCGGACCAGCATATACCCCGCGTCCGGGTTCATCGTCACGACCGGAGGCGCGCCGATATCGCCCGCGGTGACGGCGACGTGAACGGTGCCACGGTCAACCGTCAGGCCATCGATCTCCGCGCTGTAATACGCCGCCAGATCATCCCAACCCCACGAGTAGCCGAGGCGCTGGGAATCGAAGCACGATCCATCGCCCACGATGTCGCCGTTAACCTTGCTGATTCCCGCCGCTTTGACCGCCTTGGCGAGTTCGACCAGGTCCTTCGCTTCGAGCGTCGAGTCGCCGCTGCCCTTGAGATAGAGGCTCCCGTTCAGCGTGCCGCCGTCGAGCGAGCCGTCGCGCAGCACCGGGGTGGTGTACCGGAAATCTTTGGGCAGGACATCGGTGCAGGCCGATGAGACCAGCAGTTTCATGTTGCTGGCCGGGATGAACAGGCGGTCTTCGTTGAGCGCATAGATGACCCGGTGATTGTCCAGGCTCTTCACGAGCACGCCGGTCCACCCGCGGGCCATTGCCGGATCGGAGAGCTGCTTGTCGATGGCGGCCTTGATGGCGGCGTCATCGGCGCGGGCGAGAGATACGCCGGCGGCCAGCATGAGGGCCGCAAGCGCGAAACGGACGGTACGGAAGGAATGCATAGGAACTCCTCAGGCGTATTTGGTTGCCCTCAGTATAACACACCGGAGGAGGGCAGGAATTCATCTTCAAGCGTGGCGCCGGCGTCCCTGCCGGCGACCTGCTCACCACCGCCGGCCATTTGCTCAACATCGCCGGCACTGAGGCCGGCGCCACGCTTGAGTTGGATCCGTTCTACTGCACCGAAATCTTCGCGTACCTGCGTCCCACTTTCAGCACGTCGCCGGTCTTGGCCGCAACGCGGGCTTCGATATCCGTCACCTTCTCGCCGTTCAACTGGAAACCGCCCTGCTGGATCGTGCGGCGCGCATCGTTCGTGCCCTTGGCCAGTTCCGCGGCCTTCAGAAGGTTCACCACCCAGATCGTGCCGTTCTCTTCCAGCGTCACCTCGAACTCGGGCATATCGTCCGGCACCTCGCGCTGGCTGAACTGATGCTCCCACGCCGCCTGCGCGTGATCGGCGTCCTCCGTGCTGTGGTACAGGGCCACGATCTCACGGCCGAGACGCTTTTTGGCCGCCATCGGATTCTCGGCGATCAGAGGTTTCACTTCCTCGAGCGGCACGTCGGTGCAGAGTTCGAACCACTGCTCCAGCGCGGCGTCGGGGATGCTCATCGTCTTGCCGAACTGCTCGGCCGGGCTCTCGAAGATGCCGATGTAGTTTCCAAGGCTCTTGCTCATCTTCTTCTCGCCGTCGAGCCCGACAAGGATGGGCATGAAGAGCCCGATCTGCGGCTCGTGTCCGTATTCGCGCAGGAGATCCCGGCCGGCCATGATATTGAACGTCTGGTCCTGTCCGCCGATTTCGACGTCCGAGACCAGGTCCACGCTGTCGAGCGCCTGCGCCACCGGGTAGAGTATCTCGTGCAGGTAGAGGGGCTGTCCGCTGGCCATCCGATTGGAGAAATCCTCGCGTTCCAGGATTTGCGCCACCGTGAACTTGCCCGTGATCTCGATGAGCTGTGCGAAAGTGATTTTGCCCAGCCAGTCGCTGTTGCGATGCACCTTGGTCTTCGCCGGATCGAGGATCTTATACAGCTGATGCTCGTAGGTTATCGCGTGGGCCGTAATCTGTTCGTCCGTAAGCTGAGGGCGGGTGAGCGAACGCCCCGTGGGGTCGCCGATCATCGCCGTGAAGTCGCCGATCACCAGGTCAATGGTGTGGCCGAAGTCCTGAAACTGGCGTAATTTACGCAGCACCACGGCGAAGCCTAGATGGATGTCCGAGGCGGTCGGGTCGATGCCCAGTTTGATGCGCAGGGGTACGCCGGTCTTCGCCGATTTCTCGAGTTTGGCCTTGAACTCGTCCATCGGAACGATGGCCTGCACGCCACGCGCGAGCGCTTTGAGTTGTTCGTCTACGGTTGCCATATATAGATCTGTCCTGTCTAGTTGCCGCTCAAATCGGGCCGGAGATTGGTGATAAACGCCGGAATGTCCTCGCCGGCGGCGATTGCGTTCACGATGGCGCTTCCCACCACGGCGCCGTCCGCCCACTGCCAGACGGTCTTTACGTGCTCCGCCGTGCTGATGCCGAAGCCCACGGCGATGGGTGTGTCTGTATGCTTTCGGATCTTGTCCAGCAGCGCGTGAAGTTCGGGTGGAACGGTCTGCTGCACACCGGTGACCCCGGCGCGGCTGACACAATAGATGAAGCCGGTGGCCATCGCCGCGGCGGCCTCAATGCGCTCATTGGTACTGGTCGGGGCCAGCAGGAAGATGGTGTCCACGCCGTTGGCGTCTGCCGCCGCCTTCCATTCCCCCGCCTCTTCCGGCGGCAGATCCGTCACGATCACACCGTCCACGCCGCTCTCACGGCACTTGGCGGCGAAATTCTCGAAGCCCGGACGCATCACGAGGTTCGTGCACGTCATCAGCACAATCGGCGTCTCAAGTCCACCCGCCCGCAGACGCGCGACCGTGGCGAATACGCCGTCCGGCGTTGTTCCGGCCTCCAGTGCGCGCTGCGCGGACACCTGGATGGCCGTGCCATCAAGCAACGGGTCCGAAAACGGGAGGCCGAGTTCGATGATGTCGGCCCCGGCCGCGGCGATCTGCGGAACCAGGCGCTCGGTCGCCTCCAGCGACGGATCGCCCGCGGTGATGTAGGCAACCAGCGCGCCGCGGCCGTGGATGCTCTCAAATGTGTTCGTTATTCGGGACATAGGTTGGGATTTGGGGTTCGGGATTTGGGATTCGGGTGTCATCCGCACCGGTCAGGCACCAGCATCCAGTATCCGCTGCACCTGTTCAACGTCCTTGTCGCCGCGGCCGGAGAGGCACAGAACAACGTTTTGGTCCGGCGTCATCGCGGCGGCGACTTCCATCAGGCGCGGGATGGCGTGGGCGGATTCCAGGGCGGGGATGATCCCTTCGGACCTTGAAAGCAATTGGAGGCCGGCCAGCGCGTCGTCGTCGGTCGCTGCGGAGTACTCCGCGCGGCCGCTGGACTTGAAATAGGCGTGCTCGGGGCCAACCCCCGGATAATCGAGGCCCGCGGAGACCGAATGCGTGCCGATGATCTGTCCGGCCGCGTCCTGTAGAACGTACGTTTTTGAGCCATGCAGCACGCCGACTTCGCCGGCAGCCAGCGTAGCGGCGTGTTCACCTGTCTCCAGCCCATGGCCGCCCGCCTCAACGCCAAGAAGGCGCACGGAAAGGTCGTCCTTGAATGGCCAGAACATGCCCATCGCGTTGCTTCCGCCGCCGACGCACGCCACCACCGCGTCCGGCAGCTTGCCAGCCCGTTCGTGCATTTGGCGCTTCGTTTCGGTGCCGATCACGCTCTGGAAATCTCGGACCATCGCCGGGAACGGGTGTGGACCAACGACCGACCCGATGACATAATGCGTATCCTGAACGTTGGTTACCCAGTCGCGGAACGCCTCGTTGATGGCGTCCTTGAGGGTCTTCGTGCCGGAATCGACCGGCACAACCTCGGTGCCAAGCAGACGCATCCGGAAGACGTTCAGGGATTGACGCTCCGTGTCTTCGCGGCCCATATAGACGACGCATGGCAGGCCGAGCAGCGCGCAGGCGGTCGCGGTCGCCACGCCGTGCTGGCCGGCACCGGTTTCGGCGATGATGCGGGTCTTGCCCATCCGCTTCGCGAGAAGCACCTGCGCGAGGGCATTGTTCAACTTATGGGAACCGGTGTGGCAGAGATCCTCGCGCTTCAGCCAGATGCGCCCGCCGCCCGCCTGCTTTGTCAGATTCGAGGCGAGGGTCAAAGGGGTCGGGCGTCCCACGTAATCGCGCAGGAGGGCGTCCAATTCAGCGTGGAAAGCCGTGTCGGATTTCAGGGCTTCATACGCGGTCGTGAGCGCGTCGAGGACCGGAACGAGGATTTCCGGGACGTAGCGGCCGCCAAACGGCCCGAAATGCCCCGGTACGGTCGCAGTATTAGTGTCGGTTGCCATAAACTCATTATGGCACGCAGAGCCCAGGCGGGGATTCGTCGTATCGCCGCCCGCCGTATCGCCGCCCGTCGTGGGGCCGGCCTCCGTGCCGGCCTCGGCTACAAACTAGCCGCGCGGGCGTTGGTCACAAACCGGCGCATCGCATCGGCATCCTTGCGGCCCGGCGATGATTCCACGCCGCTGGAAACATCCACGCCCCACGGCTGCGTCAGACGGATAGCGTCGGCAACGTTGTCCGGGGTGAGACCGCCCGCGATGATGACCGGATTCCCGAACTCCTTGGCCGCCGCCGCCAGCGTCCAGTCGAATGTCTTGCCGGTCCCGCCTTCAACACCCGATACGAATGCATCCAGGAGAATCTGGTCTACCGACTGAGGGAGCTGCCGCAGTTCCGCGCGGAGGGATTCCACGTCACGCGCCGGAAACGCCCGAACCACCCGCACGCCACGCGCCAGAACGATATCGAGCCAGCGTACACACTCCGCTTCGGTCCATTGCGAAATCGGGTTTCGGTAAAACTGAACGCCGCCCAGATGCGCCGTGAGCACCGCATCGTGGACCGCCATGAAATCCTCGTTCACGAATACGCCGACCAGTTCGACATCCGACGGTACCGCCATTCGGATCGCCTTCGCCTGTTCCAGCGTCACGCAACGGGGGCTGGGTGCGAAAACGAGCCCCAATGCATCCGCGCCGGCTTCGACCGCGGCGAGCGCATCCTCGGGATTCGTGATCCCGCATATCTTGATGTGGACTGGCATATTACGCTTCCGTCAGCTCGCGCACGCGGGCGGCGACATCCGGCGCCTTCATCAGCGCCTCACCGACCAGCGCCGCGTCCGCTCCCCAACTCCGAACGGTTCGAATGTCATCCGCCGTGAAGAGACCGCTCTCGGCGACGATCACCGCGTCGGGGCGTTCTGAACGGATGACACCGGATAGACGATGGGTGTTCTCAAGAGATATCTCGAACGTCTTCAGGTTTCGGTTGTTGATGCCAATGACTTCGGACGGAGACGAGAAGATACGCTCCAGATCAGCCTCATCGTACGCTTCGACCAGGCATTCCATGCCGAAGCGAGCGGCCTCCGCCAGCATCTCACAGAGCAGCGGCGTTTCCAGAATGGTTGCGATGAGCAGTACGGTGTCCGCTCCCATCAGCCGGCTCTGCGCGATCTGCACGGTGTCGAACAGGAAGTCCTTTCGCAGGACCGGGACCGGCACGGCGGCCCTGATGCGTGCGAGGTCATCGGGGTCTGACTGGAAGTAATGCCTTTCGGTGAGCACGCTGATCGCCGCGGCTCCGTTGGCCGCATAGAGCGCGGCTTGCTCGACAGGGTCGAATTCTTCATTGAGAAGCCCCTTCGCCGGGGAGGCGCGCTTCACCTCGGCTATCAGGGCGGTCGCACCCGGTTTTCGCAGGGCGGACTGGAACGGCCGGCATGGAGGCAGCGCCAGGGCTGCCGCTTCCATCGCGGTCCGTGAGGCCCGCAGGGTTTCCACGTCGGCACGGTTACGGTCGATTATCTGGTCGAGGATGGTCATATCAAAACAGCAGGTCGGGCCTTACCCGACGTCGTCATGAGGCACAGCCGCCCCCGGCTGTGAGCGTCGGGCACGGAGGCCCGACCTACCGGAGCAGTCCGATCTACCTTGGAGACACGCTCATCTTCCGCAGCTGTTCCAGTTTGGCCAGAGCGGCGCCGGAATCTATGCTCTTCGCGGAGGATTCAATTGCGTCCGGCCAGTCCTCTGCCGCATCAGCGACCAGCAACCCCGCGGCGGCGTTCAGAAGGACGATGTCACGCCGTGGGCCTTTCTCTCCCTGAAGCACCCGTTCGAGCAGGTGCGCGTTATGGACCGCGTCTCCGCCCAGGATGTCCTCGAGGTTCGCTCTCGGCAGCCCGAATTCCGAAGCGTCCAGGGTGTACTCCTTCAACGAACCATCGCGCAATTCGGCTATCTGGCTGATGCCCACGGTGCTAAGCTCGTCAAACCCTGGCGCTCCATGAACAACCATCGCCCTTTCGCTGCCGAGCACGCTCAGCGCTGCCGCCAGAGGTTGGAGCCATTCCGCCGCCCACACACCGATCAACTGTCGTTCGGCCTTGGCGGGGTTTGTCAGCGGGCCGAGGACGTTGAATACGGTCCGCACGCCGATTTCGCGCCGCGCCGTTGCAGCGTAACGCATGCTGGGGTGCAGGTGCTGGGCGAAAAGAAACGCGATGCCGATCTCGTCGATGGCCGCGGCCAGAACCTCGGCTGGTGCCTCGATGGGCACGCCGAGGGCCTCAAGCACATCTGCGCTCCCGCATTTGCTGCTCATCGCTCGATTCCCGTGCTTTGCGATGGGCACTCCCGCCCCGGCCGCCACGAAAGTGGCTGTCGTGCTGATATTGAAGGTGCTGACGGGCAGGCCGTTCAAGATGAGCGCGTCGCCGCCCGTTCCGACGATGTCGAGGTGGTTCCTCACCCGCTTCGGTACAACGTGCACAACGTGTTCCCGCATCGTGCGGCTGAACCCGCAGATCTCGTCCACCGTCTCGCCCTTCATCCGCATGGCGATCAGCAGGGCGGCGGTCTGGGCATCCGTGGCGGCGCCCGACATCATTTCCTGCATCACCGCCGCCGCCTCCAGGGGGTCCAGGTTTTCGAACCGCATCACGCGGGCTATGGCTTCTCGTATCATTGTTCGAGGAAATTGCGCAGCAGGTCCTTGCCGCGTTCCGTTAATATGCTCTCGGGGTGGAATTGAACGCCTTCCAGCGGCCAGTCTTTATGTCGCACCCCCATGATTTCGCCCTCTTCGGTCTCCGCGCTGACAGTGAGGCATTCCGGCAAGGTGGAACGCTCGATGAGCAGGCTGTGATAGCGGATCGCTGTCATCGGGTTCGGCAGTCCGGCAAATACTCCTGCGCCGTCGTGGTGGATCAGAGAGGTCTTGCCGTGCATGATGCGGTCTGCGCGGACCACCTTGCCGCCCAGCGCGGCCGCGATGCTCTGATGCCCCAGACACACACCGAGAATGGGGGTCGTCGCGCCGAAGCGCCGAATCGTCCCCACGCTGACGCCCGCCTCATTGGGGGTGCACGGGCCGGGTGAAATCAGGATCTTCTCCGGGGCCATCTCCTCGATTTCGTCCAGCGTGATGTCGCGGTTGCGCACAACGCGCATTTCCGCGCCCATCTCGCCCAAATACTGGACGATGTTATATGTGAACGAATCATAGTTGTCGATAACAAGGATCATATGTTCAGGGTAGCACGCTGAAGCCTGCCTGAGTTGTCGCAGAACTGCCAGGTTGTATGGGTGCGATAGCGCTGCGTGACGTCTTGGGGTACAGGCGGATCTCCTCGCGGACACCGATCTCCAGTGCGTTGATGATTGCCTGCACGCGTTCCATACTCACCATCGCGTAATCGCTGGCTTCGTATTTCTGAATCTGCTGTTTCTTCAGCCCAACGCGGCTCGCAAGTTCCTCCTGCGTGAGTCCCTTCGCTATACGAGCCTGTATGAGAATTGCCGGCAGATCGTCAAAGGACTCGGCGGAAAGGACCTTCCGACGGCCACTCCGCAAGGCGTCGTATTCGGCGAGTTCACCTTGGAGACTCGCCAGTTGCGACCGCAACGCGTCCTCGTTCAACTGCGCGACCCACGGCTCCGCCTGGTCACTCCGTGAGGCGTGCAGTGCCTCAAGCGAGGCGGCGAAACGCTTTACCCACGTCTGCGTAATGCGCCTCTGATGCTCGTTCTTGATCATACCTCCGCCTCCCTCGGCGCCAGCCTTACGATGCCCTTGCGGCGGCCATTCCGGTCCATCTGGAAGAACTCCAAAAATCCGAAACCGGTTGCCGCATGGAGCGCCCCCGCCGGGACAAACTCCCCGCCATACTTCTGTTTCTGCGCCCGCCGCCCGTCCGTCATGTCCCGAAACACCGGATCAAGCAGCGCAGGATCGACGCCCGTTACGTCGAAGCACGCGTCGTAATCCAGCGGAAACGGTTTCGACGTGACGAAACTGCCGTCCACGTATACGCAGCCACATCCAGCTTTCGCCAAATCATCCAGCGCAAGGCGAAGCCCCGCCAGAAGAAACTGCCGGCGCGGCGAGAAGCAGAAGCGGTTGTAGAATTCGTCCCACCCTGCGTCATAGATTCCAGCAGGGAGGTATCCGGCTAAGTCAAAGCCTGGCAACATGGCGCCTCAGGACAATTATATCATTGTCCTGCCGATAATGCGAGAAGTGCTTGCGGCGCCGCTATTTCGGCGCAGCAGTTGTCTGACGGCCGCCAGAGGTTTTCGCGGCGCGCTTCCGCTTCGCAGGCGCCGGCATCGCTTCAATCAGCGCTCGGAGCGCATTATTCACAGCGGCAGGGGTTGTGAAGACTTCAGCCACTTCGGGATCGAGCAGCACAACGCTTACTGCATCTCCAAATCGATCCGCAAAGCGGTTAGGCTTTGCGTTCGCCCAATCGTCATCGGTCCACTCCGGCATTTCTGCAAGAGCGTCCAGTTGGGGTTGCGCCTTATCTCTGTTCATATTTGGTACGATCCCTTCGGGTCGCAACCCTCGCGCTAATGATCTTGAGCAGATTTCCGCGCTCTGTAAACGTGACCTGCAGAAGTCGTCGGTGGGTCGATAGCCCAATGACATGCTCACGCGTCTCATCTGCGGAATGGTGCACGTCCTCTCGTATCGCTGCGAGCGGATCGTCGAACACAGTCGCCGCTTCGACAAATGAGACGCCATGTTTGTTTCTCCAAGTTCGACGCCGCCTTTTCGGGATCCCAATCTAATATCATGGTATCGTTCCGGCCGACTTCGCGCCACTGCCGTCCAAAGCCCGCCTCACTCCAGCCCTCTTTCAGCCATCTCGATTGCGCGCAACACCGCCCGGGCTTTGTTGCGGCACTCCTGGTGCTCGGCGAGAGGATCGCTGTCGCTGACGATACCGGCGCCCGCCTGCACCGTGGCCACGTTGCCCTGGATGGCAACGGTCCTGATACAGATACAGGTATCGAGGCCGCCGCTGAAGGAGATGTAGCCGACCGCGCCGCCGTACGGGCCCCGCCGCGTCGGCTCCATTTCGTCGATGATTTCCATCGCGCGGACCTTCGGAGCGCCGCTGAGCGTGCCGGCCGGGAACACCGCGCGCAAGGCGTCGAAACGGTCGAATTCAGGCCGCAGTCGGCCGCGAACGTTGCTCACGAGGTGCATGACATCGCTGTACCGCTCTGTTACAAACAGTTCGTCCACGTGGACACTGCCGTACGAGCACACGCGACCCAGATCGTTGCGCCCCAGATCGACCAGCATGATGTGCTCGGCGCGTTCCTTCTCGCTGGCGTGCATTTCCGCTTCCATCGCGGCGTCGGCCTCCGGCGTGGCTCCCCGCGGACGCGTGCCGGCGATCGGCCGGTAGCGCAGCTCGCCGCCGCTTTCGGTAACGAGGATCTCCGGCGACGATCCGACGAGTATCATCTCCCCGAGGTTCAAATAGAACATGTACGGCGACGGATTGATATACCGCAGCGCACGGTAGACATCCAGCGGGTCAGCATTGGTTTCCTTGCGCATCCGCTGGCTCACAACCAACTGGATGCAGTCGCCCGCCCGGATGTACTCCACCCCCTTGCGGACCATCTCCTGGTAGGCCTCGGGCGTCATGTTCCACTCGGGCTCGCCCGCGTGCCCGCCAGCTTTGGGCCACTCCGGGACCTCCGCCGACTCAAGGGTATCCACCACGGCGTTCACCGTCTCAACCGCCTTGTCGTATGACGCGTCAAGGTCGTCTCCGGTAGGGGCGTTGCAGACGACCTTGAGCCGGTGGCGGAGATGGTCGAACACCACGATCGTATCGGCCAGCATGAACAGGGCGTCAGGAGCATTGAGGTCGTCCTTGGTCGTGTCCGGCAGCTTCTCGAAGAAGCGAACGAGATCGTACCCCATCAAGCCGACGGCGCCGCCCACGAACGGCGGCAAGTCCGGCCCGCCAACCCACTTGTAGCGAGCCATCAAGTCTTCCAGCACGCTGAGAGGATCTTGCCCGCCGCTGAGCGTCATCGTCGTAGAGTCGCCGTTTTCCGTGACGACCAGGCTGTCGCCCTTAGCGCGCATCGTCAGAAACGGCCTGGCCCCGAGGAAGGAATATCGGCCGATGCGGTCCCCGCGCTCCACAGACTCCAGCAGAAATGACGGCACGCCGCCCGCGGCGAGGCGACGGAACGCCGCGACGGGCGTCAGCATATCCGCGAGCACGTCTCGCGTCACGGCGATCAGATTGCCCTGTCGGGCTTTCAGTTTGAACTCTTCTCGAGTGGGTGTGATCATCGGGAACCCCAAAAACGGAAATGGCCGGCTGCACCGGCCCTTCGGCCGGGCTCCGCGCTTTATAATAGTGTATGCCCTTGGCTGACTGAGCGTCAATTCGCGCGCGGAGCGGACTCGCCCCGTGTACATGCGCCTATTTCCATTTCGTGCTCTCACCATCACAAAATTCGGATGTATTTGCCCGCTTGCCGATTGGTCCCTCCGGCGGCGCGATCCCGACTGCAATACGGCGAACAATGGTCTTATAGCGCGCCGTCGAAAGAGAGAATCAATGAATTTCCCCGGTATCCGACGACGCCCGATGTGGGCGCTCGCAGCGGCGATGGTGATCCTTGCCATCGCCAAATCCTGTCAGGCCGCGTACATCAAGGACTACCCAGTCACGCTCTCACAGCCGGATGGGACCCGCGTTCGGGTCCTCGTGACCGGTGATGAGTTCTACAATTGGGCGCACGACGCAGCCGGCTACGTCATCGTACGCCACCCGGCCAACGGACGCCTCGTATATGCGACCGAGATCAACGGCGAGGTCGCTCCCACGAACTTCGTCGTCAACAGGGCAGACCCCCGCCGGCTTGGCCTGAGGCCCAACATCGCGGCGAAGCACGCCGCGTCCGCGAGGGCGCTTTCCCCGCTCAGTCACCGGATGCCGAAGAGGTCGAATTCTCCCAAAGCGCACAACACTGGATCGCTCAACAATATCGTTATCTACATCCGGTTCGCCGATGAACAGCCGACGGCATTCACCCATGCCCTGTCGCAGTATGATGCGATGCTCAACGGCGCGGCCGGCACGAACTCCCTGCGCAACTACTACAAAGAGGTGTCGTACAACACGCTGACCATCAGCTCGGTGTTCTTCCCCACGCAGTCGGGCTCGACGATCGTCTCCTACCAGGATACCTATCCCCGCGCGTACTACAAGCCCTACGATGCCACGACGAACCCGACGGGCTACCAGTCCAGCCAGCAGGGCACCCGGGAGCTGAACCTTCTTCGCGCGGCGCTGGCCGCTGTGAAGCCGGCAGTCGACGCGTCCGGGATCACCACGGACAGCGACCACGATGGCTATGTTGACAACGTGGTGTTCGTCGTCGATGGCGACGTGACTGCGTGGGCCACGCTGCTGTGGCCGCATATGTGGTGGCTTGGCAACGGGCCCACGCTAGGCGGCGCCACCGTGGGGACCTTCAATTTCCAGTTGGAGAACTTCACCTTCTCCGGCTCCGGCGGGGTTGGCGTTTTGTGCCACGAAATGTTCCACAGCCTCGGCGCGCCTGACCTGTACCATTACAGCTATGACGGCCTGAACCCCGCGGGCGCCTGGGACATCATGGAATACAACCAGAATCCCCCGCAGCATATGACATCGTTCATGAAGTGGAAATACGGCACGTGGATCGCCACCGTGCCCGAAATCACCGCGTCGGGCCACTACACGCTCAATCCCACTACGTCTTCCACCAACAATTGCTATAAAATCAAATCGCTCGCCTCAACGACGCAGTATTTCATGGTGGAGTACCGGCGCAAGACAGGCACGTTTGAGGGCTCCGTGCCCGGCACCGGCCTGATCGTATACCGCATCGACACCACCACCGGCAATGGAAATGCGAACGGACCGCCGGACGAACTGTACATCTACCGTCCGAACGGAACGCCGACGGTCAACGGCAACACGTCCACTGCCAACCTTTCGTACGAGACGGGACGGACCTCCATCAACAGCGCCTCCAATCCCACGCCGTTCCTGCAGAACGGGAGCCCGGGTCTGCTGGATATCCATAACGTAACGTCGGCCGGTACCACGATATCGTTCGACATCACCGTCGGCTACCCCGCCGCCACGAAGGTCGGCTTCCTCACTCAGCCCGGGCCGTCCAGACCCGGAACCCTGCTCTCCCCCCAGCCTGTCGTGGCTGCACTCTCCGATTCCGGCGTCGTGAACCCAACGTTCACCGGCCCCGTCACCCTCTCGATCAAGAGCGGCGCCGGCGCCGCGGGCGCCACCCTCGGCGGAACAACCACCGTGAACCTGGTGAACGGGCGCGCCACGTTCACCGACTTGACCGTGGACCTGGAGGGAACCGGCTACGTCCTCACAGCGTCCTGTCCCGGCCTGGTAAGCGCAGACAGCGCTCCCTTCTATGTCGGCGTCCTTCCGGAGAAGCTCCGTATCATCACACAGCCGGCAGGTGGCGATGTGTCCAAACCGCTTTCCGTTCAGCCGGTTGTGCAGGTAACCGATGCATCCCTGCAACTCGCGCAGTACTTCACCGGACCGGTAACGGTTGCCATCAAGCCGGGAACGGGCACGTCCGGCGCGGTGCTCAGCGGAGCCACTGTCCTCAATGCCATGGCGGGTGTCGCCGCGTTCAGCGGGCTGAAGATCGATAAACCCGGGACCGGATACGTCCTCACGGTGACTTCCGGCGCCCTTCCGGCGGTTGACAGCCAACCCTTTACCGTTCTGGCCCACACGGCATCCACGGTCTACGTGAACAAGGACGCCACCGGCGCCACCCACGACGGAACGACGTGGGCCACGGCATGGCAGACGGTCCAGGCGGGCATAAATTCCGCGGTGAGCGGTGACGAAGTGTGGGTGGCCGCATCGACAACACCCTACATCGAGAAGATCGCGCTCAAGGCGGGCGTTGCGGTCTACGGAGGATTCGCCGGCGCCGAGACAGCCCGAAGCGCGCGGAACTGGAAGACCAACGTCACGGTACTGGACGGCAGCGGAACCGGCAACGCGAGCGCGGTGACGTCATCTGTCGTCGGCGCGGTCCTGGATGGCTTCACCGTTTGCAACGCCGCGGGTGGATATCCCGGGGTTTACGTCACTGCCGGAACCGCCGCCATCACCAATTGCGCGATCGTCGGCAACTCTTCCCGCGGCCTTTCCGTGGCCGTCGGCGCCGCAACCGCAACCAACTGCGTCATCAGCGGAAACACGTACGGGGTCTACGTGGCCTCCGGCTCGGCAACCGTCGCCAACTGCACCATCAGCGGCAACTCATCCTCCGGCCTGTACGTCTACAACAGCGCAGTGGCGACCATCACTAACTGCATCGCGGCGTTCAACGGGACCGGCATCGGCCGGTACTCAACCGCCGTCTCGGTGACGCTGTCGCACAACGACGTGTTTGGCAACACTTCCGCGAACTACAATGCGTTCACGGATCCGACTGGCGTGAACGGCAACATCAATCTGGATCCAACGTTCGCGAACCGAACCGCCTCGGACTTCCACGTGACCACCGGTTCGCCGTGTATCGACGCGGGGGACGACGGCGTCGTAACCACGGCGGAGACGGACCTGGACGGCCAGCCGCGCATCATCGGAGCGCACGTGGACATCGGCGCCTATGAGTACTCCGTAACCGCTGCGCCATTCACGCTGCCCGAAGCCGCCACGGCGCTCCAGATCTTCGGTGGCCTGACTGCCGCCGCGTCCGCCGACCTGACCCGGCTCAACGTTGAAGGGGCCGATTCCAGCCTGGACATCGCGGACGCGGTGCGAATCGCCCGCAAGGCGATGGGGCTGGAACCGAATCCGTAAGTCGATTGAACCACAAAGGCACAAAGGCGCAAAGGCATTGATGAGCTTTGGGCCTTTGTGCCTTCGTGGTTGAGATGATTGAAAACATGACGAGAGATGACGCCCTCGAGTTTGTGCGTTCGATGGTCGGCAACGAAAATCTGGTGAAGCACATGCTCACCGTGGAAGCCGCGGTGCGCGCGTATGCCGGCGATTACGGCGGTGATCCCGGGACGTGGGCTCTGGCCGGCCTCTTGCACGACTCGGATTGGGAAGCGCACCCGGATGAGCATCCGAAGGTCGCGCTGAAACTGCTGGCGGAGCGGGGGGATGTGCCGGAAGAGGTTCTCCATGCCATCGCCGCGCACGCGCCCGAACGGACAGGCGTTGAGCCCTCAACGGACCTGGACAAGGTCCTCTTCGCCTGCGATGAACTGTGCGGGTTCATCAACGCGTGCGCGCTCGTCCGGCCCCAGCGCCTCGAAGCCCTGACGCCCAAGAGCGTGGAGAAGCGCCTCAAGAGTCCGGCGTTCGCGGCGGGAGTGAACCGTGGCGACGTGAATCGCGGGTTTGAGCTCCTCGGTGTCGAACGCGCGGATCACATAAACCACGTAATCGCGTCCATGCAGGCGATCGCCCCGGAACTCGGGCTGGAACCCATCGAGGGCTGATCAGGGGGGTCCACTGCCTGGTAGCGGTTGGGGATGGGCTAACAGCGGTCTCTGCCGAAGGCTTTGGGCGTGATTTTGATGCCGGTCAGAGGTTGCCGCAAGAGGCGCATCGGCCATGTGGCCGCTGTTCAATCCCATTCACCTCGGTGGTTACCGGATCAAAACGGGCCAACATGCGTGATGAGGCCGCGCCCAACGACGCGTGGCCCTTCGCGGATTTCAAACGCGGTGCCTACGTGCACGCGGCCTCGATGTGCCGCTGGATTGGTGAACCGAAGCGATGCCTCGACAGGCTCACCGAGCGGGGCAGTTGGAGATCCAAAGGTCTGAATGGCGTCCCAGTCACTACCATCATCAATATAGTGGAATTGGCTGTGGTAGCCGCTCCCTGGAGCGGTTTTCCGGCCGCCATCTTCCGGGCGCAAGTACACGATCGTCGCTTCAACATGCGGTGTGTTGCCGTCTGCGGCATCCGGCTCGCGCTTGAGTGTCTCCTGCATCGCCAACTACCTCCAACCTTGATGATACCACAGCCCCAAGCCCCGCGCCTAACCCCCGGGGTTCAGACCATCGGGGTCAGGAACGGTAAATCGTCCTCCGTGGCAAAGCGCGCCGGCCCAATGCCGTCCAGCAGTCCCAGGCGGAACAAACTATTGGCCATTGAATCGGGTACCGATGCGCAGACAATTGTGGTTTCAGCGATACCGAGCCTCGCGCCCCAGATGCGAGCATCTTCCAACGACTCCGCGAACCACTTGCCTTCCATTTGACCCGGAAGTGTCCGAAAGGCGGCGCAACGGCTGATGTCGTCCAACTCCGCTTTCGAGACGACGCGATAGAGGGTCATCAAGCGGTCCCTACCAGTCGTGATACCGGTTGGTGATAGGCAGGCGGCGGTCCCGACCGAAGGCTTTTGGCGTGATCTTGATGCCGGGAGGGGCCTGGCGGCGCTTGTATTCGTTGCGGTCCACCATCAGGATCACGCGGCGAACTGTCGCCTCGTCGAAGCCCGCGCTCACAATCTCCTCCAGGCTCCGATCGTCTTCCACATAGAGGTTCAGGATGGCGTCCAACACGTCGTAGGGAGGCAGGCTGTCCGTGTCCTTCTGGTCGGGCCGCAATTCGGCCGTGGGCGGACGTGTGATCGTCGACTCGGGAATCACAGGTGATAACGTGTTCCTGTATTCGCTGAGGGCGTAGACCAGCGTCTTCGGAACGTCCTTGATCACGGCGAAGCCGCCGGCCATATCCCCGTACAGGGTGCTGTACCCGACCGACATCTCGCTCTTGTTGCCGGTGGTCAGCACCAGCCAGCCGAACTTGTTTGACAGGGTCATCAGGTAGTTGCCGCGAATGCGGGCCTGCAGATTCTCCTCGGCCAGGCCGCTCCCGGTATCCCTCATCGAATCCGCCAGCGCATCCAGACTCGCCTGGAAGGGGCCTTCTATCGGCACCGTCAGGAACCGGATCCCGAGGTTTTCGGCCACGAGGGCCGCGTCCGACTTGGTCTCGTCGCTGCTGTACCGGCTGGGCATCGTCACGCCGATGACGTGGTCCTTACCCAACGCATCCACCGCAATGCATGCCGTGATCGCCGAGTCAATCCCGCCGGACAAACCCAGCACGACGTCCTTGAAACCGTTCTTGCGGACGTAATCGCGAACCCCCAGCACCAGGCCGTTGTATGTGTCCGAGAGCATGTCCGGAGGAGGCAGGGGCAGGCGTGACAGCCAGACTGGGATGGGCGAAGGCGTGGAAGGCGACGGCGCGTCCAGCCGCTCGCGCGGCTGCCCGGCTTCGCCGAACGGTGGAAGGTCCACCAGCGCAACGGCAAGCCCGGATTCGTGGGTGCGCATCCGCTCTTTCCGTCGGGACGGGTTTGCCAGGCGCCGATGGAATACGTCGCCAATGTTGAGATCCACGACCACAAGCGCCTCTTCGAACGAAGGTCCCCTGGCGATCAGTTCGCCGCCCGGATCGAAGACCAGGCTATGGCCGTCGAAGAGCAGTTCGTCCTGCCCCCCCACGCTGTTCACATACGCGACGAAGGCGGTGTTGTCCATCGCCCGGGCGGCCAGCAGATGCTCGCGGCTTCGCCATTTTTCACGGTGGAACGGCGAGGCGTTGATCGAAACCAGCACCTCCGCGCCTCCGACCAGCGCCTGCTCGCGCGCGGGCCCGTTGGAATACCAGATGTCCTCGCAAACCCCGACACCAATGCCGACGTCCCCGAAATTGAACACCGAAGTCCCTTCACCCGCCGCGAAGTACCGGTCCTCGTCAAAAACGGAGTAGGAAGGCAGGAAGATCTTGTGGTGTACGCCGGCCACGCGGCCGCCGGCGATGATGGCGGCGGCGTTTGAGATGTCGTCCGAAACGTCCACGAAGCCCACGATCGCCGCTGTCCGCACTTCCGCCTGCGCTTCGGCGATGCGCTGGAGGCACTGCACATTCTCGTGAAGGAATCTCGGCTTCAGCAGCAGGTCCTCCGGCGGATAACCGGTGATGGCAAGCTCAGGGAACGCGACGATGTCGCACCCCTCGTCATTTGCCTGCCGGAGCGCGGCGATAATGCGGTCCGTGTTGCCGGCCAGATCGCCGACCGTGGAATTCAGCTGGACAAGCCCCAATCGAACGGGCGCGGGAACTTGGGAGTCAGGATTCGTTTCTGTCAACATCTCAATTGCCTCGGGATAACCACAAAGACACGAAGGCACAAAGCATGATCACTTTGTGCCTTCGTGTCTTTGTGGTTCAAATCCTTGGCTGTCAGGTGTGGTATTCGGCGTTGATCCGCACGTAGTCGTAACTGAAGTCGCACGTGTACATCACCGCCCGGCCGGGTCCCCCGTGGAGGTTCAGAACGATCTCGACCTCGTCGCGGGCAATCTGGGCACTGGCGTGGGCCGCATCGAAATCCGTCGGCTCGCCATCGCGAAGGAGGGTCACGCTGCCGATGCGCAATTCGGCCTTCGACGGGTCGAATGGCACGCCGGCCCGTCCGGCGGCGGCCAGTACGCGTCCCCAGTTCGGGTCGTTTCCGAAGAGCGCCGTCTTGGTGAGCGGTGATTCGGCGATCGTGCGGGCGATGCGAACGGCGCCCGCTTCGCTCCCGGCGCCTCGAACGTCGACGATGACGAGTTTGGTGGCGCCTTCACCGTCCCACGCGATCTGCCTGGCCAGCGAATCGCAGGCGGCGGTGAGCACATTCTGGAAGACCTCAAAGTCCTCCGTGCCGGCGACGATGGTCTGATTTCCCGCTGCCCCGGACGCCATCAACAGGAGCGTGTCATTCGTGCTGGTGTCACCATCCACGGTCACAGCGTTGAAGGTGTGCCGCACCGCGTGCGAGAGGGCTCTCTGTAGGGCGCCCGCATCGATGGCGGCGTCCGTGGTCATAAACCCGAGCATAGTCGCCATATTGGGCGCGATCATCCCGCTGCCCTTGCACATGCCTCCGATGCGCGCGCTGACGCCCCCGGACAAAGGGACGTCCGCCGTAACCGTCTTCGGACGGGTATCAGTTGTCATGATGGCCTTCGCGGCATCAGCGTCATCTTCGCTCACCAAGGCCGCGGCGGCGGCGCAGATCCCCGTTTCGACCTTGTCCAGCGGCAGCGGGTGTCCGATGACACCGGTCGAGCAGACCAGTATCTGCTCCGGCGCACAGCCCACGGCGTCCGCTGCAATCGCAGCCATTCGGCGCGCATCCGCGAAGCCCTGTTCGCCCGTAACAGCGTTCGCGCATCCGCTGTTGACAGCCACCGCCCTGATCGGTCCGCGGGAAAGATGCTCGCGGCTGACGACAACCGGCGCTGCCACAACAAGGTTTGTAGTGAATACCGCGGCCGCGGCGCACGGCGCATCGGCGACTATCAGGGCCACGTCCGGCCCGGCCTCTTTGAGCCCGCCCCTGGCCCCGGCGGCGCGAAAGCCCCGCGGATAAGTGACGGCTTTGGTTTGATATGGGAAGTCTGGCATTGCGAGTTCCGAGTTCCTGGTTCCGAGTTCCGAGTTCCTGGTTCCGAGTTCAAGGTTTCGAGTTTCGAGTTCAAGGTTTCGAGTTTCCGGGCCTCGAAACTCGGAACTAGAAACTCGGAACCCCTATGGGTAAAGTGCAATTCTGGGAAGGTTTGTGGTCTCGGGATAGCCGACCATGATGTTGAAATTCTGGACGGCCTGTCCGCCGGCGCCCTTTATCAGGTTGTCTGTCGCGGAGATGACGATCAGGCGATTGGTTCGGGGATCGGTGGCGATGCCGATCCGGCACATGTTGGAACCGGCCACATCCATCACCGATGGGTATCGGCCCATCGGAACGACGTCCACGAACGGCGCGTCCGCGTAGAACTCCTCGTAGAATGCGTGCAGGCTGTCGAGGGTCTCGTGGCCGCTGAGGGTTGCGTAGCACGTGGCGAGAATGCCGCGCGTCATCGGCGCCAGATGCGGTGTGAACGTGAGGCGCACCTCGCACCCGCAGACTGTGGTCAGTTCCTGCTCGATCTCAGGCGTATGCCGATGGGTGGCAATACCATAGGCTTTCGCGTTCCCGTTGAGCTCGGTGAAGAGGTACTCCGTCGTCGCTTTGGAACGTCCGGCCCCGGAGACCCCGCTCATCGCATCCACGATGATGCTTTGCGGATCGACCGCCTTGCAGGCAAGCGCGGGGGCAAGCGCCAGGATTGAGGTTGTCGTATAACAGCCCGGATTAGCCACGAGCTGGGCCTGGCGTATCTTCGTGCCATAAATCTCGGCAAGCCCGTAGACCGCCTGGGGCAGCAGTTCCGGGGAAGTGTGCTTGATCTTGTACCACTTCTCGTAGACGGACTGCGAGCGGATGCGGTAGTCAGCGGAGATGTCTATCACGCGCTTGCCCTGCGCCAGGAGGCCCGGCGCGATCTCCATCGCTTTTCCATTTGCCAGCGCCAGGAAGAAGACGTCCGCAACGTCCGCGTGCCGGCTCGGGTCAAATGCCTTCAGCGGCATCACGGCGGAGGTTACGTCCAGATGCGTGAATACGTCGCCGAGCTGCTTACCGTTCGCGCTGTTCGATCCCAGAAATGTGATTTGCACACCCGGGTGGTTGTGCAGCAGGCGAACCAGTTCAATTCCGGCATAGCCGGTCGCTCCAACTATCCCCACCCGCACCGGTCGGGGTGTATCTGAATCCATATTGCTGTACCCTTTGGTCCGCTCAAACAAAAACACGGCAGCGGAAAGGGTCCGTTGCCTCATGGACAGTATACGCCGAACGCGCCCGCCAATGGGAACCGGTTCAGGATTCCGGGCCAGGGAACCGGGAATCGGAGGCCAGGCGGCCTAACTGGACCACGTGCGGCGGGCGGTTACCAGGCCGTTCTGGTAGGTTCCACCGTCCCAAAGCGGGCTGATATCGACCCCCCTCCCGGTGGAACTGTGAATGAACAGTCCGCCGCCCCAGTAGATGCCGGTATGGTCTACGTACCTGTGGTGGCACGCGAAATAGAGGCGGTCTCCGGGACGAAGCTGCGCGGGCGTCAACGGAACGGCCGCGCCAACGCGGGCCTGATCACGGGCTACCCGAGGCAGGTCCACTCCGTACTGCCGGAAAACCGAGCGCACATAGCCAGAGCAGTCGATCCCGCTGGCGGAGGTGCCGCCCCACCGATAGGGGATTCCCACGTAGGAGAAGGCCGTGCGCAGCAGCGGCGGAACGCCCACGAGCGTATACCCCTGCGTTGTATTTCTCTGGATGATCTCGGGGATGTGGATCTCGGCGGCCAGAAGTTGAACCGCGCCCCGATAGACCCAGCCGGTGCGGCCATCGACCATTCGCACGCCGTACCACTGACTGTTCCAGCCCGTGAGGATCACAGGCTGCCCCACCCGGCAGATGTTATAGACCTTATGCCGGTACGGGCCGTCGTAGATGCGGGTGTAATCCCACGCGATGGCGCCGATTCGGCCCACAAGGGATCTGGCGGCCGGTCTTGAAGCGGATGGCGCCGGTGCGGACTGGGCACAATGGCCAGGCGCGGCGGCGAGGATCGCGGCTATGGCGAGGAAGCGGATTTGCATGACACTTTGATTGTACCATGCTGCGGAGGGCGAACGCGGAAATGAGGAGACGGGAAAACGGCGGTTACCCCGCCATTTCCTCGCCCCCCCATTGCCTGTGTGTTCACTCCGAAGCGATTAGCGCTTGCTGAACTGGAAGCCGCGGCGGGCGCGCTTGCGTCCAACCTTCTTACGTTCCTTGACCCGCGGATCGCGTGTCAGGAAACCGGCCTTCTTCAGATCGACGCGCATTTCGGGGTCCACGCTCAAGAGAGCGCGGGAAATCCCATGGCGGATGGCGCCGGCCTGCCCGGCGGTTCCACCGCCAAGCGCCGTGACGATGACGTCAAACTGACCGGACACATTGACCAACTCGAGCGGCTGGCGCACGATCATCTCAAGCGTGCGGCGGCCGAGGTATTCGGCCAACGTACGCTTGTTGACCGTGATCTCGCCGGTTCCGGGTTTCAACCACACTTTGGCCGTGGCATTCTTGCGTCGGCCTGTGGCGTAGAATTTTGTTACTACTGGCAAAACGTTGTCTCCTACAGAATCCGGCGGCGTCCGCTGCCGGCATTCAGCCTATCAGAATGTCCACGGTTGCGGGTTCTGGGCCTGGTGCGGGTGGTCCTCACCCTCGAAAATACGAACCTTCATATACATGTCGTGGCCGAGCGTGTTGTGCGGGAGCATGCCCTTCACGAGGCGCTCCATGTACTTTACCGGCCGCTTGGTGAGTAGTTCGCCGCGGGTGATCGAGTGGATTCCACCGGGATATCCACTGTGCCGATAGATGCGTTCCTTCGGCTTGGACGCTCCCGTTAGAACGATTTTGCCGGCGTTGATGATGATGACGTTGTCTCCGGCGTCCACGTGCGGCGCGAACGTCGGCTTGTGCTTGCCGCGCAGCAGCATGGCGGCCTCGGCGGCAACGCGCCCCGCCGGGCGGCCTGCCCCGTCGATAACCAGCCAATTGCGCTGGACTTCCCTCGGTTTGGTTACAAAGGTCTTCATACTATCTCCAAGTTTCGAGTTTCGTGTTCCGAGTTTCGATCCGCGCTCCGAGCGCTTACTCGGAACCCGGGACTCGGAACTCGATACTCCCATATTCTACGCGGGCCAGAAACAGCCCGTTCGGCGGAGCGGCCTTGCCCGCCACGCCCCGGTCACACGCGTGCAACCGGGTCCATATTTCCAGCGGCGATGCCTCGCCGCGTCCCACTTCCAGAAACTGCGCAGCCAGAGACCGCGCCATGCCTTTCAAGAAGGCGTTCGCCGTGAGGCTGATAATCAACCAGCCTCGCCACTCCCGAAACCTCACGCTCCGCAAGTCCCGAAGGGAACTGCGGTCCGGCTGCGGCAATCCGAACGATCGAAAATCGTGCGTCCCCAGCAACCCGGCTGCCGTCTCCCGCATCGCCGGAACGTCCAGCGCGCCGGTCTCCCGGAGGCTGTACCGGTCCCAGAACAATGATGGACGGCCACACCGCCTCACGAAGTAGCGATACGTCCTCTGCGTTGCGCTGAAACGGGCGTGAAACCCGTCGCGGCGCTCATGCGCCCTCCGAACCATGATGTCTGCCGGAAGCCGGCCATTCATCGCCCGCGGTATCCGCTCTATCGGTATCCGCGCTTCGGTCCTCAGGCTTATCGATTGTCCCAGCGCGTGAACCCCGGCATCCGTTCGTCCCGCGCCCGTCAGCCGCGCCGTTTCACCGGTCACGCTCAGCCACGCAGCCTCCAGGACTCCCTGAACGGTACGCCCGTGTTTCAATCTCTGAAAACCGTGGAATGCCGTGCCGTCGTACGCCACGATCAGTTGGACGGTTCTGGAGTCCGGGTTCAGTTGCCTGGATCCGTCTACGAATCCCGAGTCCTGAATCCCGGATTCCAACCTGTTACTCCTCGGCATACTCCAGGCGAGCCACCACAACCGCGTCTCCCCGGCGAACGCCGATGCGGGTGATGCGGGTGTAGCCACCCCTCTTGTCCGTGAATTTCGGGCCCACTTCGTCGAACAGCTTCTTCACCAGGCTCTCGTCCTGGAGGGTTTTGAATGCCTGCCGGCGACTGTGAACGGTATTCGACTTCGTAAGGGTGATGGCCCTTTCAATAAGCGGCTGTGCTTCCTTGGCGCGGGTGACCGTCGTATCGATGTGATCGTACTTCACCATGGAGCGCACTAGCCCATGCAGCAAGGCGATGCGCTGCTCTGTGCGCAAGCCCAATTTGCGTTTGCCCACGTTATGGCGCATGGCTCTACTCTTCCCCTTCTTCTTCGTCCTCGTCCTCGGTGAACACGACGGCTTCTTCGCCTTCGCGCGGAGGTCGGAGGGTTAAGTCCATGGCGGCAAGTTTGTCCTTCACTTCGTTCAGGCTCTTGCGGCCGAAGTTGCGAATATTCATCAACTCCTGCTCGCTTGTCTGCACGAGGTCCTGGACATTGGTAATGCCGGCCTTCTTCAAGCAGTTATAGGTGCGCACGGAGAAATCAAGTTCCTCGATGCGCGCGTCGGGCGCCTTGATGGCGGCCTCCCCCTCGTCCAGCACGGGCGCTCCGCCCCGCAGAATCGCGGCGGCAGCGTCGCCCTGGATGAACAAGGCGGTGTGCTCCATCAATATCTCGGCCGCATCGCTCAGCGCGGTGTCGACCGGGATGGTCCCGTTTGTCCATATCTCAAGCACCAGGCGCTCGAAATTGGTCCTGTTGCCCACGCGGGTGGGGTCCGTGGCGAAGTTAACCTTGCGCACGGGGGTGAAGACCGATCCGAACGGGATGGTGCCGATGATGTTCTTGAATTTTTCCTGCGCTTCCGGCAGTACAAACCCGGTGCCGATCTCAACCGTCAGTTCGATGTTGAGAACAGCGTCTTCTTCGCTGATTTCGGCGATGTAGGCTTCCGGGTTGACGATCGTGACGTCTTCCGGACATTTCACGTCCGCGCCGGTGACTTCGCCCTTGCCGCGCGCTTCGATCCGAAGCACGCGGGGCTCATCCCCCTCGGCCCCGCCTTCAACCTTGATGTTCAAGTCCTTCAGGTTGAGCAGCAGGGCGGTGGTATCTTCCTTCACCCCGGGTATCGTCGAGAACTCGTGAAGTACGCCTTCGATTTTGACGGACGTAACGGCTGCGCCCGGCACGGCGGAAAGCAGTACACGACGAAGGGCGTTGCCGATGGTCGTACCGAATCCGGTAGCCAGCGGTTCCACCACGAACTTCCCGTACATGTCTGATTCCACCAGGCGCTTTACGCGCGGCGGTTCACCAATCATAGTTCGCTCCTTTATGGGATGCTCCGAGTTCCTGGTTCCGAGTCCCGAGCGCCAATGCTCGAGATCGTGAATCCTTACCAGGACTTCGAAACCCCCTGATTACCGCGAGTAGAACTCGACGACGAGTTGTTCTTCCACCTGGGTGTCGATCTGGGCCCGTGTGGGCAGATCGTTCACTTTACCGGAAAGGTTCTGCACGTCCACTTCCACCCATTCCGGCCGGCGACGGGCATGCCCGGCTGCCGTCAAAATGGTGGGAACCGACTTGCTCTTCAGTCGAACGGCCACCACGTCTCCGGGACGAACGCCATAGGACGGGATGTTGACCTTCTTGCCGTTGACGGTGAAGTGCGCGTGGTTGACGAGTTGGCGAGCCTGGTTGCGGCTCTCGGCGAAGCCCATGCGGTACACCGTGTTGTCCAAGCGCCCTTCAAGGAGCGTGAGCAACACTTCGCCGGTGACGCCCTTGCGCCGAACCGCTTCCGTGTAGTAGTTGTGAAACTGGGTTTCGCTGACGCGGTAGATGCGCTTGATCTTCTGCTTTTCGCGCAACTGGATTCCGTATTCACCCAATTTGCGCGGGCGCTGGCCATGCTGGCCCGGCGGATACTTTCGCCGCTCGACGGGGCACTTAACGCTGAAGCATTTGTCGCCCTTAAGATACAATTTTACTGTCTCCCGGCGGCACTGACGGCACCGGGGCCCATGTTGAACCATCTTCATCCTCTACAAGACTGCGCCGCGGCTTCTGTTTGGCCGCCTACGCGAGAGTTTACGATTCCAATATTCGCGGTACGCCCAGCGTCTCGCCGGGTGATGTGTCAGGCGCGGAGGCCCAACGTACCGTGCTAGACGCGTCGCCGTTTCGGCGGGCGGCAGCCGTTGTGCGGAATCGGGGTGACGTCCCGGATGGTCATCACCTGGAGCCCAACGGTCTGCAGGCTGCGGATGGCGGTCTCACGGCCGCTGCCCGGTCCCTTCACGTGCACGTCAACCTGGCGCAGGCCGTGCTCCATCGCGCGGCGGGCGGCGTTTTCCGCGGCCATCTGAGCCGCGAACGGCGTACCCTTCTTGGTACCCTTGAAGCCCACCGTTCCACAGCTGGCCCATGAGATCACCTCGCCGCGGGTGTCCGCGATCGAGACGATCGTGTTGTTAAACGTGGACTGGATATGCACCACGCCAACCGGTATGTTCTTGCTGACTTTCGGCCGCCCGCCACGGGACGACGTAGTCGCTGGTTTTCTTGCCATATAAGTTCCTAGCTTCGAGTTTCGAGTTCCGAGTAATGCGATCGGTTCCGGACTTCGGAACTCGATACTCGGAACTGCCCGTTACTTCTTGCCGGCCTTCTTCTTTCCGGCCACTGTGCGCTTCGGACCCTTTCGGGTGCGAGCGTTCGTCTTCGTGCGCTGTCCGCGAACCGGAAGGCCGCGGCGATGGCGTATGCCACGGTAACAGCCGATCTCTTGCAGCCGGCGGATGCTCATCGCAACCTGACGGCGCAGATCTCCTTCAACGCGGTAATCGCGCTCCAGCACCTCACGGATCCGGGCGACTTCCGCCTCGGTGAGGTCCCGTACACGGGTATCGGGGTTCACGCTTGCCGCAACCACGATCTTCTGAGCGCTGGTTGGGCCGATTCCAAAAATGTATGTAAGCGCGATTTCCACCCGCTTGTCGCGGGGCAGGTCCACGCCAGCCAAACGAGCCATAGTCTCTCCTCAATCGATGAACGATGAGCAATGAATGAGGAACAGGGAATCCCGAGTACGGGATTCATCGTTCACCATTCATACTGCATCGTTTCGCATCATCCTTGCCGTTGCTTGTGCTTGGGGTTCTTCGCGCAGATGACGCGAACAACGCCTTCGCGCCGGATCACCTTGCACTTCTCGCACATCTTCTTTACGCTTGCTCTAACCTTCATATCCAGTGCCTTCCCGCCCCGAAATGCCTCCCCGTCTTCCCCGTTGAAGAGGGGTTGGGGTGAGGGGCCGTTATTCTACTTGTATCGCCACGTGATGCGGCCGCGGGTGAGGTCATACGGTGACAACTCCACGCGAACCCGGTCACCTGGCAGGATGCGCACCCAGTTCATCCGGATTTTTCCGGACACGTGGGCCAGCACGGTGATGCCGCTCTCCAGTTCCACACGGAACATGGCGTTGGGCAGCGTTTCCTGCACAACACCCTCAACCTCAATGGCTTCTTCCTTACCGGAAGTATCCGGACGTTCTTCGCGCGGCGTCGAGGGTCCGCGGCGGCCTCCGGGCTTCCGCCCTCCTCCGCCACCACGCCCACGGGCCGGTCCTCCGCCCCCTCTTCCTGGTATTCTGCCCATAAACCGTCCTTTTCCTGGGCGACCCGCGTCGCCGTCCGTCTGTTACGGACAAACCATTACAGTATAGCCGTTTTCGGCGTGCCGCGTTATGCGCTAGAGCG
This sequence comes from Armatimonadota bacterium, assembly GCA_036504095.1. Lineage (NCBI taxonomy): Bacteria > Bacillati > Armatimonadota > Armatimonadota bacterium. The sequence continues at coordinate 164,975 of DASXVS010000040.1, forward strand.
ACTGGCCCTCTCGCAGCGTCAACACACGCACCCCACTCGGGGTAACCGCCAGAGTGTGCTCGAAGTGCGCGGACGGTTTCCCGTCCTGCGTCACGATCGTCCACTCGTCCGACAATGTGGCGATGTCCCGGCGGCCGGCGTTTATCATCGGCTCGATACAGAAGGTCATCCCGCGCTTGAGTGTAACGCCTGTACCGCTTTTGCCATAATTTGGCACCTCGGGCTCTTCGTGGAGATCCCGCCCGATGCCGTGCCCCACCATCTCACGCACCACGGAAAAGCCGTGACGCTCGCAATGCCTCTGAATGGCCCGGCCGATATCGCCCAGGTTCACTCCGGGGCGCACCATGCGCACGCCAAGCCACAATGCATCTTCCGTGACCTTCAGGAGCCGCCTGGCCTCGTCAGACACCTCGCCCACCGGCACGGTCAGAGCCGAATCCGCGTGATATCCGTTCAGGCAGGCGCCATAGTCCAGCCCGACCAGATCGCCTTCTCTCAGTGGGATCCGGTTCGGTATCCCGTGAATAACCTGCTCGTTCACGGAGGCGCAGATCGCCGCCGGAAATCCGCGGTAACCCAGGAACGACGCCGTGGCGCCCATTTCCGCCGCGATCCGCGTTGCGATGGCTTCCAGCTCCATCGTGGTGACCCCGGGCTTCGCGGCCCAGGCCATCTCCTGGAGTACACGGGCGACCACGCGGCCCGCTTTCGCGATCTTTTCCACCTCTTCATCCGTTTTAAGGATGATATGGACTGCTTGCCGAGTACGCCTGAACATACCAGATCAACCGGCCAGAACGGCCTGGATCCCCTCGAAAGTCTTCTCAACGCCTTCTGCGGCGTCAACAGCGCGCAGCTTGCCCTGCGCGGCGTAGTAATCCAGGAGCGGAGCTGTCTGCTTCTGATATACCTCCAGCCGCGTGCGAACCGTCTCTTCAGAGTCGTCCTTGCGCTGCATCAACGGCGAACCGCACGCATCACAGACGCCTTCCTTCAAGGGCGGCATGCTCACCGTGTGGTATGGCGCCCCACAGCCCGTGCACACCCGCCGGCCGGACAACCGGGCGATCAGAGCCTCCGGGTTTATCTCCAGATGCAGCACCAATTGCACGGGGCGCCCTTTGCGTTCCAGCAAAGCGTCAAGTGCCTGTGCCTGGTTGATCGTCCGCGGGTAGCCGTCGAATACCACTCCGCCACGGCCTTCCGGACGGTCCAGTTGATCCTCAACCATCGCGTTGATCAGATCGTCCGGCACGTACTGCCCGCTTTCCATCAGCGGCTTCGCCTTGGCGCCGAGGGGCGTGCCGTCCGCAACATTCTTGCGGAGTACATCGCCGGTGGACAGGTGAAGCCAGCCGTGCTGTTGAACGATAAGTTTGGCCTGCGTCCCCTTGCCGGAACCGGGCGCGCCCAGTAAAATCAGTTGCACAAAATTCTCCAGCATTCGGCATTCAGCATCCAGCATTCAGTCGATGTGTTCGCCCCTGAATGCTGGATGCCGGATGCTGGATGCCTCTACTTGATGAATCCCTCGTAGTGACGCATCATCAACTGCGCTTCGATGGCCTGCATTGTTTCCAACGCGACGCCAACGACGATGAGCAGCGAGGTTCCGCCGTAAAGGCTGAACGCGCCCGAGGGAATACGAAGGACAGCCGGCGCCAGGTACTGAACCAGGGCGATACCGGAAAGGAAGATGGCCCCGGCGAGTGTGATGCGCGTCATCACCCGGTCCAGATAGGCGGTGGTATCCTTCCCCGGCCTGATGCCCGGGATGAAGGCGTTCCACTTCTTCAGGTTGTCGCTCATCTCAGGGATGTTCATCATGACGGCCGTATAGAAATAGGTGAAGCCCATGATGACGATCGTGTAGACCAGACACGCCAGGATGCCCGTAACAGTGAGTCCCGGTTGCAGATCCCTCGCCACGGTTGCGAAGAACTCGCCCGCTTTACCCGGGGCAACGCCACCCAGCGTCGCCGGAAGCGCCAAGAGCGCCATGGCGAAGATGATGGGCATAACGCCGGAGGAATTGACTTTGAACGGGAGGAAAGTACTTCCGCCCGCCGTGACCTTGCCGCCCCCGACCACGCGCCGAGCGTGCTGCACGGGTACCTTGCGAACCGCCTGCACCATCGCCACCACGATCGCCGTCACCGCAACAAACGTCACCACAAGGGCGGCTATCTGAAGGATGCTCACGGTTCCACCAACGTACAACGCCCAGAGCTCTCCGAAGTTGCTGGGAAGGCGAACCATGATGTTGCCGAAGATGATGATGGAAACGCCGTTCCCGATGCCCTTTTCGGTGATGCTCTCACCCAGCCACAACAGGAAAGCCGTGCCTGCGGTGATAGCCAGTACGATCTGGAACATCTTGAGGTAGAGCATAAAGCCGGAGATGCCCACGAACAGTCCACCCTGGCTGCGCAGTGTTACGCACAGCAGCGTGCCCTGGAATATCGCCAGGGCGAGCGTGAGCATCCGCGTATACTTGTTGATCTCTTTGCGGCCGCTCTCGCCGCCTTCCTTCGCCATTTTCTCGAGGGAAGGAACGGCAACGGTGAGCAGTTGCATGACGATTGACGCGTTGATGTAAGGCAGGATGCCCATCGCCGTGACGCTGAAGTTCTTCAGGGCGCCGCCGCTGAACAAGTCCAGCAGGCCTAAAGCGCCCCTGAGCTTCCCGGTCAGCAGCGCATCCATCTCGCGGCCGGAAATTCCGGGCACGGGAACATGGATGGCCACAACCTGCAGAGCCAGGGCGAAGAGGACATACTGCATCCTCTTCCTGAGTTCAGGGATTTGCCACGCCGCTACAAAGGATTTGATCAACCCCACGTTAGATGACCTCCGCCGCCCCACCTGCGGCGCTCAACTTCTCGCTTGCGCTCTTGCTGAAGGCATGGGCCTGCACGGTCAGCGCCTTGGTAATGTCGCCATTGCCGAGGACCTTGACGAGCATCGCTTCGCGAACCAGGCCATTGTCCACCAGGGAATCAATGGTCACGACAGCGCCGGCCTCATACTTCTCTTCCAGAGCCGCCACGTTGACGACTGCATATTCGATCCGCCATTTATTGTTGAATCCGCGCTTGCGAGGCAAGCGGCGATGCAACGGCGTCTGGCCGCCTTCGAACCACGGCGCAATATTGGCGTATTTCTTCTGGCCCTTTTCGCCGCGGCCAGCCGTCCGGCCCTGGCCGGCGCTGATGCCACGGCCAACGCGTGTGCGTTTCTTCTTTGCGCCCGGAGCGGGCGCGAGTTCATGAAGGTTCATAATTTAGTCTTCGACCTCTTCCACCACAACCAGGTGGCGGATCTTGCGCACAGCACCGCGCACAGCCTGGCTGTCCGGAAGGATATTGCTGTGCTGCAACTTGCGCAGGCCGAGCGCTTCCGCAGTGGCGCGCTGGCTCTTTTCGTAACCGATGGGGCTCCGGGTGAGCGTAACTCTCAGCTTAGGCATTTTGAATCCTCCCAGCGGCGGCCGCCCGGACTTCGGGGCGAACGCTCAGGCTGTCCAGGCCAACGCCGCGGCGGGCCATCGTCTGCTCTACCGTCTGGAGTTGGGAGAGCGCTTTGATCGTTGCCCAGGCGTTGTTCACCGGGTTGTTTGAACCCAGCGACTTGGCCAGGACGTCTTTCACGCCCGCGGCTTCCAGGATGGCGCGGACGGCGCCGCCCGCCACCACGCCCGTACCGGGCGCGGCAGGCTTGAGCATCACGCGGCTGGCGCCGAAGTCCACGGTGATTTCGTGCGGCAGGGTTGTCCCAACCATCGGCACGACCATCAGGGCTTTCTTGGCGGTCTCAACTCCCTTGCGGATAGCGTCCGGGATCGAGAGCGCCTTGCCGAGGCCGACGCCCACGCTGCCGTTCTTGTCGCCGACGACGATCAATACGCTCCAGGAGAGGGTGCGGCCGCCCTTGTGTGTCTTCTGCACCTTGTTGGTGCGGATGATACGCTCTTCAAGGCCCGACTCGTTCGTCTGCTGCTGCGGCCGGCGTTCTCTATTTTGACTAGGTCTCATTGGTCTTTCGTTCCGTTCTCGTGTGGGCGCATGGCCCTCCGGGTTAGTGGTACTAGCACTTCAGCCCGGCTTCACGGGCGGCGTCTGCCAGAGCGGCGACGCGACCGTGGTAGAGATAGCCGGCGCGGTCAAACACCGCAACCTCAATTCCCTTTTCACCGGCGCGCTTCGCCAGCAGGGCTCCCACCTTCTTCGCTGCTTCCACGGTGCCGCCATTGCCCTTCAGATCTTCGCGAAGGGCCTTCTCGACGGACCCGGCGGCCGTGATGGTGGTGCCGGTGCTGTCATCGACCAACTGCGCATAGATATGCACGTTGCTCCGGAACACGCACAGGCGGGGCTTGGCGGGCGTGCCGCTCACGTTCTTGCGCACCCGCATATGGCGTTGGGCGCGCGCTTCGCGTCTCGTCTTTGCCATGTTACTTCTTGCCCTTTCCGCCGCCGGCCTTGCCAGCCTTGCCGGCTTTGCGCCGGATAACTTCGCCGCGGTAGCGAATGCCTTTACCCTTGTAGGGCTCCGGCTTCTTCAGGCCGCGAATCTCCGCTGCCTGCTGCCCCACCAATTGCTTGTCGATACCGCTGATGAGAATGAATGGCGAGCGCGTGTTGGTGTCCATTCCGACTTCGAATGAGATGCCCGGCCGGGGCTCAACGATGACGGGGTGGGAAAACCCCAGAGCGAGTTGCAGCGTTGGCCCCTGCAATGTCGCACGATAGCCGACACCGCTGATATCGAGGTGTTTCGAAAATCCATCGGTCACGCCCTTCACCATATTGGCGATGAGCGTCCGGATGAGGCCGTGCTGGGCCCGGGCTTCCGTGGATTCAACCGTGCGGGCAACGGTAACGACACCGTTTTCCACTTTTACGTTCAATACGGCCGGTATCGGCTGGCTGAGGGAACCCTTCGGCCCCTTCACCGCCACGATACCGTCCTGTTGTGTAATCTCAACGCCCGACGGGAGGGCGATGGGCTGTTTGCCGATTCGAGACATATATTACCCCTGTCCTGTGATTAGGCCGGTGGCCTTTTTCCAGGACGACTGTCCGGCGGTTCCCCGCGTGGGCCTGCCAGACGACAAATGCTCCGACATCCTGAGGAGGCGTCGGAGCCTCACCATTATAGCGCGTATGCGTTCGTAGTATCGAGTTCCGCGTTCCGTGTTTCGAGTTCCTGGTTTCGAAACTCGAAACTCGGAACCAGGAACTCTACCCCGTCAGCACACCGTGCACAGCACCTCGCCGCCGATACCCAGCTGGCGGGCGCGCCGATCCGTCATCACGCCCTGGGACGTGGTGAGGATGGCGATGCCCATGCCGCCCTGAACGCGCGGCACGAGCGCGGAACTCTTGTACACCCGGAGACCGGGCTTCGAGATGCGCTTTATCTCGCGAATGGCCTTGGTGCGGCGCGGGCCGTACTTCAGCGTGACCTTCAGGCGGGGATGCCCGTCCACGGTCACGGCCTCAAAGCCGCTGATATAGCCTTCCTGCTCCAGAATGCGCAGGATCTCCGTCTTCAGTTTCGACGAAGGGAGTTCTACCGTATCCTTGTTGGCATGGAAGCCGTTTCGGATGCGGGTCAGCAAATCTGCAATCGGATCTGTTACGTTCATGTTCCTCTGTGAATTCCTCCCGCGGTCTCGGCTGCACAGCCGACGCGACGGGCGTTCTAGTTCCGAGTTCCGAGTTCCTGGTTCCGAAACTCGGAACTCGGAACCAGGAACTCGAAACGTGATTCTACCAACTGCTCTTCGTGATGCCGGGCAGCTGGGCTGAGCACGCCAGTTCGCGGAAGCAGATGCGGCAAATGCCGAACTTCTTGAACACGCCGCGAGGGCGGCCGCAACGGCGGCAACGCGTGTAGGCCTGCACTTTGAATTTGCTGGGCCTCTTGCACTTTTCGATCAGTGATCTCTTAGCCATGAGCGGCTTCTTTCTCCTTCTTTCGGTCCGCCACAATCTGAGGAATCAGGTGGGCAGGAACTTCTTCATAATGTGAAAACTTGGTGCTGAACCGACCGCGGCCTCGGGTGATGCTGCGAAGGTCCACTGCGTAACGCGTCATCTCCGGTTGCGGGACTTCAGCCCGGACAACCTGCATTCCGTCGCCTATCGGCTCCATCCCTAGCACGCGTCCGCGCTTGCCGTTGAGGTCGCTGATGATATCTCCGGTCTGCGCCTCCGGTACGATAATCTCCGCTTCCACCACGGGCTCCAGCAGCACCGGCTGCGCCTTCTGGATGCCTTCCTTGAACGCCAGGCCGCCGGCGATCTTGAACGCGATCTCCGAGGAGTCCACCGGGTGGAACGAACCGTCCACAACCGTCGCCCGAACGTCCACCGTGGGATATCCCGCGATGACGCCGTCCGCCATCGCTTCCTCTACGCCCTTCTGGACGGCAGGGATGAAGTTGCGCGGGATGGCGCCGCCGACGATCTTGTCCACAAACTGCAGGCCTTCGCCGCGCCCCACCGGCTCGAACTCCACCACGCAATCCCCGAACTGCCCGCGGCCACCCGACTGCTTCTTGTGGCGGCCCTGGGCCCTCGCCTTGGATTTGATTGTTTCCCGATACGGAACCTTGGCCGGCTTCGTGTTGACGCCCACTCCAAACTTCCTCTTCAACCGGTCAACAACGATGTCCACATGGCTCTCCCCCATGCCGGCAACGATGGTTTCAGCGGTCTCCGCATCCCGGCGGATCGAGACGGTTGGGTCTTCTTCCGCCATTCGCTGGAGGGCGGGCCCCAATTTGTCTTCGTCGGCCTTGGTCTGCGCGAAAACGGCCACTTCATACACCGGCGTCGGAAACACCATCTCATCGAAAACGATTTTCTTGCTCGCGTCGCAGAGCGTGTCGCCCGTGGACGTGACGGCCATCTTGGCAACCGCCGCGATGTCGCCCGCCCGAACCTCACTGGCCTGTTCCTGTGTCTTGCCGTGCAGGAAGAAGACGCTGCCCACGCGTTCATCGCGCGCCTGCGTTGCGTTCCACAGATGAGAGTCCGGTTTTACGACCCCGCTCATGACGCGGAAATACGTCAGTTTGCCGACATACGGGTCCGCGGTGGTCTTCCAGACGAGCGCCGAGGTCGACGGGTTGGTCAACTCGCGGTCCTCTTCCTCGCCGGTGTCCGGATTCTTCCCATGTTCGGTCGGCTGTTCGGCGGGGCTCGGCGCCAGAAGGACGATATCGTCCATCAGCGTCTTCACTCCGATGCCCTTCACCGCACTGCCGCAGAAAACCGGGGCCAGCGTACCGGCTTTGACGCCGAGGTGCAGGCCGTGGTCCATCTCTTCAATGGTCAACGGCTCCCCGTCCAGGTATTTCAGGATGAGCTCGTCATCGTTCTCGGCCGCCGCTTCCATCAGCGTATCGCGGTAAGTCGCCACCACTTCCTTCATATCGTCCGGAACCGGGACTTCTTCGAAGGCCGTGCCGTTCCAGACGCTCGCCGTCTCGTTGATCAGATCAACGGTGCCCTTAAAGCTTTCCTCGGCCCCAATCGGGAGTTCCACGGGAACTACCGTCTTGCCGTATTTGCCGCGCAGCTCTTCCACTATCCGGTAGAAGTCCGCGTTTTCACGGTCCATGCGATTCACGAAAATCAGTCGGACCACATTGTTCTTCTTCGCCATATCCCAGGCGACTTCCGCGCCGACTTCCAGCCCGCTGTTGGCATTCATCACGATGAGCGCTGCATCGGCGACCCTTAGAGCCCCCTGCACCTCACCAACAAAATCGAGGTAACCCGGGACGTCGATAGCGTTTACTTTCGTGCCGTTCCACTCGAAGGGGGCAAGGGCGGCGCTGATGCTCATCTGCCGCTTTACTTCGTCCGGATCGAAATCCGTCGTAGCCGTTCCGTCTTCTACTTTGCCAAGGCGGTCTTTGGCCCCGGCGGCGACCAGCATAGCCTCGGTGAGGGTGGTCTTTCCGCTGTGGCCGTGTCCCACAAGTGCGATATTACGTATATTGCAGGCGTCGTACTGTTTCATCACGTTCCCTATCTAAGAAACGAACAAGGTACTTTGAAGCGGAGCCGGCGGATTCACCGGCGTGTCCGGGCGCGGTGATAAACCGCGCCCGGTGAGATGAATCTATTTCTTGGCCAGCGGCATTCCCAGTTTGCGAAGCAGGCTGGCGGCCTCTTCGTCATTGCGAGCCGTGGTCTGGATGATGATGTCCATGCCGCGCACCTGGTCCACCCGGTCGTACTCGATCTCGGGGAAGGTCAACTGCTCCTTCATGCCGAAGGAGAAGTTCCCGCGCCCGTCAAATGAGTTCGGGTTCAGGCCCTGGAAGTCACGGACGCGCGCCAGGGTAACGTTGAACAGGCGGTCGATGAACTCGTAGGCCATATCGCCGCGAAGCGTCACCATGCAGCCGACTTTGGCGCCGGCGCGGATCTTGAAGGCCGCGATGGACTTCTTAGTCTTGGTGATAACGGGCTTCTGGCCGGTGATCGCGGTCAGGTCCTTGATCGCGCCGTCCAGCAGTTTCGGTTCTCCGCCGGTCTGCCCCGCTCGGCCAACGCCCATGTTCACGACGACCTTGTTGATCTTAGGCGCCATCATCACGTTGGCGTAGGAGAACTCCTTCATCAACGCGGGCACAATCTCTTTCTCGTATTTCTCTCGTAACCGTGACATATTTGCTCCTGCCGATTTCCGACCGGCTCAGGATGGGCGGAGGTCATCCGCCGTGGATTCGCCTTTCCGGGGCAGATCCCCGGCCAGGGCTTCTAATTCAGAGCGTGTCGCCCGTTGTGCGGTCGAACCGCACCCATTTGCCTTCAACCAGCTTGTGGCCGATTTTGGCGGGCTGGGCCTCTCCCTTAACGATGTGGTTAGGGTTGCACAGCATCACGTTGGAACGGTCGATGGCGGCCGGCATTTCATAGCGGCCTTCCTCGTGGGCTCCAACCTTCTGCTGGCGCGGCTTCTTGTGCTTGACCACCATATTGAGGTTCTCGACGACAACACGGTTTTCCCGAGGCTTCACCTCGAGCACTGCGCCACGCTTGCCCTTGTCCTTGCCGGCGATGATCAGAACGACATCGCCTTTCTTTATCTGCATCTTGCGCTGCGCGGTAAAATTGTCCGCGTACACAATGTTCTTCTTGCTTGACATATTGCTCTCCAGTTCCGAGTTCCGAGTTCCGCGTTCCGAGTTCCGAGTCTCGGAACCAGGAACTCGAAACTCGGGACTTACAGGACTTCCGGCGCCAGTGAAATGATCTTCATGAACTGCTTGTCGCGGAGTTCGCGGGCAACCGGTCCGAAGACGCGCGTTCCCCGCGGTTCGTTGGCGGCGTTGATCAGCACAGCCGCGTTATCGTCGAACCGAACGTAGCTGCCATCGGGGCGGCGGATCGTCTTGGCGGTGCGAACCACAACCGCTCGCACGACGTCGCCCTTCTTCACAGCGGCGCCAGGCGTAGCGGACTTGACGTTGCACACGATGACGTCGCCGACGAGACCGTAGCGGGCATTGCTGCCCTTAAGGACGCGGATGACGCGGACTGTCTTAGCGCCGCTGTTGTCGGCGACTTTCAATAACGTAAAATTCTGAACCATTGGTGTTCCTCAGTTTCGAGTTCCGTGTTCCGAGTTCCGAGTGGCTGTTCGCGATACTCGGAACCAGGAACTCGAAACTTCACTACTTGGCGCGTTCCACGACGCGAACAAGCCGCCACCGCTTTTCGCGGCTCAATGGGCGGGTTTCCATGATCTCGACGACATCGCCGACGCGAGCGTCGTTGGCCTCGTCGTGGACCTTGAACTTGTTGCTGCGCTTCAGCGTCTTGCCATAAAGGCGATGGCGGATAAGGTTTTCAATGGCAACTACGATGGTTTTGTCCATCCTGTCGCTGACAACCTTGCCGATACGCACTTTGCGGCTGGCGCGCTCTTCAGCGGCCTTGGGTGTGGTTTCCGTCATTTATTTAGCGGCTCCCGCCCGCTCTGCCTCGGTGATGAGTGTCAGACAGCGAGCAACGTCTTTCTTGAGCGTCCGCATAAGCCGCGCATTCGGCACCTGGCCCATCGCGGACTTGGAGCGCAATTCATACATGTCCTTGTAATTCGCATGTATCTGCTTTTTCAGTTCCGCCACGTTCTTCAGGCGAAGTTCAGATGCTTTCATTTTCAGTCATCTCCTCTTTCGCGCGAACCAGGAAGCGGGTATTGATGGGCAGTTTGTGCGACGCGAGGCGCATGGCTTCCTTAGCCATTTCCTCCGGAACGCCGGCCATCTCGAACATAATGCGGCCAGGCTTGACAACGGCCACCCAACCTTCGGGCGCGCCCTTGCCGGAACCCATGCGGGTTTCCGCCGGCTTCTTGGTGAACGGCTTGTCCGGGAAGATCCGAATCCAGATCTTGCCGCCGCGCTTTACGTGGCGTGTCATCGCGATACGAGCAGCCTCAATCTGGTTGTTCGTAACCCACGACGGCTCCAGAGCCTGAAGCGCGAACTCGCCGAAGGCGATATCCGATCCACCCTTGGCGGCGTTCCACATGCGACCGCGATGCTGCTTGCGGTGCTTAACCTTCTTGGGCATTAACAACTCGGACTCTCCTCCTCTCACCGCGTTCATTCACGCGTTCGCGGCGCGGCCCGCGATCACGGTCTCGGCCGGCGTGATCGAAACCGGATTCCGGTCGAGAGCCCGCCCGCTGCTTGTCAAGAATGTCGCCCTTGTAGATCCAGACCTTGATGCCGATGTGGCCGTAGGTCGTCAGGGCTTCGCAGAAACCGTAGTCGATATCGGCGCGGATGGTGTGCAGCGGGATTTTGCCGTCCTTGTTGCACTCCACGCGGGCCATTTCTGAACCGGCCAGCCGGCCGCTGCAGATGATCTTCATGCCCTTGGCGCCGATCTTCATCGTCCGCTGCATGCTCTGGCGCATCGCGCGCTTGTAAGCGATGCGCTTTTCGATCTGCTGCGCGATGCTTTCCGCCACCAGTTGCGCTTCCATCTCGGGCACGCGGATTTCCACCACGTTGATGGTGGTCATTCCCGGCTTGTTGATGAACCGCTCAACGTCAGCGCGAAGATCGTCGATGCCCTTGCCGCCGCGGCCGATGATGATTCCGGGTTTCGCGGTGTGGATATTGACCTTCATTTTGCCGGCGAACCGCTCGATCTCAATGCGGGCGATTCCGGCCTGGTACAGCTTGGATTTCAGCCAGCCGCGCAGTTTCAGGTCTTCCTCAAGCAAATCGGCGTAGTTCTTGTTGTTGGCGTACCATTTGCTGAGGTGATCCTTATTGATGCCGACGCGGAAGCCGATCGGATTTACTTTTTGTCCCATAGTTATCTCCCCGCCGAAGCGTCGGCCACCACGACCGTGATGTGGCTTAAGAACTTCAGGATCGGACGTGCGCGACCCATCGGGCCCGGCTTGAAGCGCTTCATCACCGCGGCTTTGTCCGCGTAGCACTCGCAAATGACCAGTTCCTCGGGTCCCGCGCCCCAACCGTTCTCGGCGTTCGCGGCCGCGCTCTTAACCACCTTGAAGATGTCTTCGGCGGCAAAGTTCGGCGTAAACTTGAGGATGGCCAGAGCCTGATCCACTTTCTTGCCGCGAACCAGTTCCAGCACGTGCCGGACCTTCAGCGGCGTTCGGCGGATGTTCTTCGCCACCGCGGCGGCCTCGGCGACCACCACGACTGTCGGCTCTTTGTCGAATTCGGCCTTCAGAGCTTCCGACAGGCGAGCCTTCACGTCATCGGTAAACGCCGTCGGCTTGACGGTATAAAGCGTGAATACGCGCTGTTTACCCTTGCCGCCAATCTCGTACCGCCGCACGGGCAGTTTCTTGAATGCGGCCATTTGCAGGACCTTGCGGACCTGCCCCTTCTCTTGTTGCGGGTTCCGGCCCACGCGCGCTGGGGCCGCCCCGGAGTTGTTCGTATCTGTCATAGGTTCTTCTCCGCAGACCTAACGCACGCGGCTGGCCTTCTCCGTACGCCCGGCGTGTCCCTTGAACGTACGTGTGAGGGCGAATTCCCCCAATTTATGCCCAACCATATTCTCAGTAACAAACACAGGCACGTGCTTGCGGCCATCGTACACCGCGATGGTGTGTCCCACCATTTGCGGGAAGATAGTCGAGCGCCGCGACCAGGTTTTGATGATCCGTTTTTCGTTATGGGCGTTCATCTTGTCTATGCGATCCAGCAATCGCTGCTCGGCATAGGGACCCTTTTTGATGCTTCTTGGCATTCATATTCTCCGGCGTCCAGCGCCCGCGCCCAGCCTCCGGTCAAACAACCGGCCGAAGGCTCAACGCAGACGACTGTCAGCCCTTCAATCCGCGGCGCTTCACGATAAGTTTGTCCGTCGCCTTGTTGTGGCGAGTCTTGGTACCGGTCTTCTTCCCGTATTTCGTCATCGGGGTCTTGCGTCCCACCGGCGATTTGCCCTCGCCACCACCGTGTGGATGGTCCCTCGGGTTCATCGCTACGCCTCGGTTGGCGGGTCGCTTGCCCATCAGGCGTACGCGTCCGGCTTTGCCGTGGCTGATATTCTCGTGCTCGGCATTGCCCACGCGGCCGATGGTGGCCATACACGCCGCCAATACAAGCCGCATTTCGCCGGAGGGCAGACGCAGCGTAGCGTACGCGCCTTCCTTGGCGACTAGCTGCACACTCGTGCCGGCGCTGCGGGCCATCGCGGCGCCGCGGCCGGGCGACAACTCAACGTTGTGCACGGTTGTGCCCACCGGGATGTTCTTCAGAGGAAGCGCATTCCCCGGCTTGATGTCGGCGCCATCGCCGCTCAGGACCACGTCACCGACCTTCAAGCCGGTTGGCGCGATGATGTAGCGCTTCTCGCCATCGGCGTAGAACAGAAGGGCGATTCGCGCGGACCGGTTCGGATCGTATTCGATCGTCGCGACCTTGGCCGGAACACCGGCCTTCTCGCGGCGGAAATCGATCACGCGGTACATATGCTTGTTGCCGCCACCCTGGTGCCGCATCGTCATGCGGCCCTGGTTGTTGCGCCCACCCGATCTCTTGATCGGGCGAAGGAGCGACTTTTCAGGCGTGTTTGTTGTGACTTCGCTGTAGTCCGGCAGCACGGCGAACCGGCGGCCCGGGGAAGTCGGCTTTTTCTGTTGCAGTGGCATGGTTAGACTCCCTCCACCAGTTCGATCTTCTGACCGGGAACGAGCGTAACGTATGCCTTCTTCCACGCGGGCTGGCGGCCGGGACGGCCCTTGCCCACGCGGCGGATCTCGCCACGAACGTTCAGCGTGTTGACGGATTCAACCTGCACGCTGTAGATGCTCTCGATGGCCTGGCGGATTTGAATCTTGTTCGCATCCTTGGCCACCCGGAAAGTGTACTTGCCTTCGTGCTGAAGGTCCACGGCCTTTTCGGTGATCAGCGGCCGTTCGATGATTGTATACGGGTCTCTCATTTTGCGTAGACCTCCCCAATGGTCTCGATGGCCGCCTTTGTGGCAACGATGGCGTTGGCATTCAGCAGGTCGTAAACGCTCAAGTCGTCCGACAACGCGAAGTCGATCACGTTCGGCAGGTTCCGCAGGCTGCGGAACGTCGGGTCAAACGCCTCGCTCAGTACGAACTCGTCGTCGAACACGAAGAGCACTTTCCCCACAGCGTTGATGCTGTTCAGGAGGGCGATCATGTCCTTCGTCTTGCCGCTTGGCACGGCCAGACTGTCCACGACCCGGAGCGTAGTCTCAACACGGTTGCTGAGGACCCCGCGAATCGCCTTCTCGTGCATCTTCCGGTTCAGCTTCACGCTGTGATCGCGCGGAACCGGGCCGAAGGTCACGCCGCCGTGGCGCCAATGGGGAGCGCGGGTGCTGCCCTGACGTGCGCGGCCGGTGCCCTTCTGGCGCCAGGGCTTTCGGCCGCCGCCGGACACTTCTGCGCGGGTCTTGGCCTTGTGCGTGCCGCTTCGCCACGACGCCTGCTCCGCGATCACGGCCTGGTGCACGAGAGCCGTGCTGGCGGTGGTCGCGAACACGCCGTCGCTAACCTCAAGGTCGCCGGCCGGCTGGCCGGATTGGTTCAAAACTTTAATAGTTGCCATGTTACTTCGCCTCCCGCACGGAAACTACTCCGCCGCGCGGGCCGGGAACGGCCCCTTTGATCAGCAGGAGGTTGCGATCCGCGTCCACACGGGCAATGGTCAGGCGCTTGGCCGTCACTGTTTCGTGCCCCATATGGCCCGGCTTGCCCGAGTTCTTGAACACGTGCGCGGCATCCGTGGCGCCGCCGGACTGCGGCTTGCGGTGAATCATCGAGCCGTGTGTCATATCGCCGCCGTGCCAGTGGTACCGCTTCACGACACCCTGGAACCCCTTGCCCTTGCTCGTGCCGGTAACGTCCACCTTCTCGCCGGCCTCGAAGATCGTGGCGGGGAGCGACGCGCCGATTTCAGCGTCCGTTGCGCCACGTATTTCCTTCAGATGGCGAAGCGGCGGGATGTTGTTCTTCGCCAGGTGCTCCCGCTCCGGCTTCGTGAGCCGCTTGGGATGCACTTCCTCATAGCCGACCTGGTAAGCGTCGTACTTGTCCTTACCGTCGGCGCTCTTCTTCATCGTCACCCGGCAGGATCCCGTGTCTACCACAGTGACGGGGATCACGCGACCATCGGCTTCGATGATCTGCGTCATTCCCAGCTTTTTACCCAAAATCATTCGGGGCATTGGTTTCATTCCTCAGCCCATACGGGCTGGTCTGCGTTTCCGGGGAAACGTACCCTGCAAGTCATGGCAGCCGGATTGGCTGCGTTTTTTGAAGATTGAAGATGGATGATGGAAGATGGACCTTGCGCGCAGGTGGATACCTGGCCTACGTCCTACCTCCCAACCCCTGTCTCCTCGTCTACAACTTGATCTCGATGTCCACGCCGCTCGGGAGGTCGAGGCGCATCAACGCATCGATGGTCTTCGGAGACGGGTCCAGAATATCGATCAACCGCTTATGTGTGCGCAGTTCGTAGTGCTCCATGGACTCTTTGTCGATGGTCGGACAGCGCTGCACACAATAAATGTTCTTTTCCACCGGGAGCGGCACGGGGCCTGAGAACCGGGCGCCGGTGCGCTTTGCTGTATCCACGATGCGCTCGGCGGATTGGTCGAGCACTTTGTGGTCAAAGGCTTTCAAACGGATTCGAACTTTGTCTTTCGCCATTAATGTTCCTTGCGGGGCTGAGAGCTGAAGGCCGACGACTGAGAAGTGATCCCCTCAGCCCACAGCCCTCAGCCCTGGCCTCTCTGTTAATCGGGCAGAACTTCGGAGACGACGCCGGCTCCAACCGTGCGGCCGCCTTCGCGAATCGCGAAGCGGAGACCGATCTCCATCGCGATCGGAACGATCAGTTCCGCCTTGATCGTCACGTTGTCACCGGGCATCACCATCTCCACGCCTTCGGGAAGGTCCATGTTGCCCGTTACGTCCGTTGTG